>CALMZX010000083.1 GCA_937870685.1 uncultured Alphaproteobacteria bacterium | reverse complement strand
CCACCAGCTTCGCCGACATCTTCTACAACAACTGCTTCAAGAACGGCATCCTGCCCATCGTGGTCTCACCGGATGATCTCAAGAAGCTGATGGACGACGCCGAGCGCGGCGCCAATGCGACGCTGACCATCGACCTGCCGAAGCAGGAAATCCGCGGACCTGATGGCGGCACGATCAAGTTCAGCATCGACGCGCATCGCAAGCATTGCCTGCTCAACGGCCTCGACGACATCGGCCTGACACTGGAGAAGTCGGCGAGCATCGATACCTACGAGAAGAAGAACGCTGTCAGCCATTCCTGGCTGTGAGATGGGCGCGCGCAACAAGGATATCATCCGCGCGCTCAATGGCGGTTTTGAAGCCGGTGATGCCGAGGCGATTCTCGCCTGCCTCAGCGACGATGTGGTGTGGCACGTGCCGCCGCACTTCACGGCGCGCGGGAAAGAGGCCTTCCGGGCGCAGATCAGCAGCCCGGAGGCGGATGGACCGCCGGTGATCGAGTTGCGCAGTCTCGCGGCTGATGGCGAGGTGGTGACGGCGGAGGGCTATGTCACTAACCGCTTCAAGTCAGGCGGCGAATTCCGTGGCCTCTTCCACAATGCCTACCGTTTGCGCGACGGCAAGATTTTCAAGATGACCAGCTACGTGGTTCCCTTGCCCGAGACGGGCTGGGACCCGGACAGCACGCGTTAAGGTGAGCGCGGGCATGGATGCCATCCTCACCACGGTTCTTCCGGTCTTCGGCATGATCGTGCTGGGCTATGGACTTGCCAAGGGCAACATCATCGACCAGGCAGCGGGGCGCGGCATCACGCTGTTTGTTTTCAATGTCGCCATCCCCGCCCTGCTGTTCCAGACGGTGGCCACCATGTCCTCGGCGGAGGCGGCACCCTGGGCCCTGTGGATTGCCTTCTTCGGCGGACTTGCGCTGTCGTGGATTGCGGCGGCCATTGTCTCGCACTTCATTGAAAGCCTCAACGTGAGCGGGGGGGCAGCCGCCTCGATGGCGGCGGGGTTCGGCAATCTCGCACTGCTGGGAACGCCTTTGGCACTGGCGCATTTCGGACCGCAGATCGCCGTGCCACTCGGCCTGATTCTCTCCATCCATGCGCCGATCCTGTGGACGTCCGCCACGCTGCACCGGGAACTGTCACGGCAGAGCGGGCGTTTTTCCGTCACAGGCACGGCGCGCGAGTTGGGTTGGATGCTGGCGACCAATGCCATCATCCTTGCCCTGCTGGCGGGTGGCGTGTGGCGCGCAACCGGGTTTGGCCTCCATCCCATTGCGGCGCGCATGCTGGAGATGCTGGCGGATGCCAGCGTGCCCACAGCACTTGTGGCGCTGGGCGTTTCGCTGGCAGGCTATTCGCTGCGCGGCTCGTGGGGCGGCATGTTTGCGCTTATCGCCCTCAAGATGGTGCTGATGCCGGTGGCCGTGTTCCTGCTGGCGCGCCATGCGGTGACGTTGCCACCGATGTGGATCAAGATCGCGGTGTTGCTGGCGGCGATGCCGACCGGAGCCAATGCCTTCCTCTTCGCGCAACGCAACGACGAAGCCGTGCCTGCCGTGTCAGGTGCGGTGGCGCTCGGCACCGGCCTTGCCGCCATCACTGCTTCCATCCTGCTGTGGCTGATGGACAGTGGCGTGATCTAGACGGGCATGAGCGCCCAGTAGTCGAGATCAAGAATGACGCCGGGCTGGTCCGGGCTGCCATCGGCCTGCGGAAAGTCGCGGCAGGCGAGGTTGCAGGTGGCGCGGGTGCGGATGCGGAGCGCGCCGACATCATCACGGCCCGGCAACCATGATTCCGCGAGAATTTCCGACCACGCATAAACGGTGCCGCCAGCGAATAGGGGTGCCACATGGCGGCCAGCATTGATGGCGGCGATGTGGAAGGCGTTGGCGAGGCCGTTGAAGGACAGGGCCCGGGCGAGCGATATGACGTGCCCGCCATAGATCAGCCTGCGGCCAAAGCGGCCTGCGCCCTCGGTGTGCTGGTTGAAGTGCACCTTGGCGGTGTTCTGGTAAAGGCGCGTGGCGAGCTGGTGCTCGGCTTCCTCCACCGTCATGCCATCCATGTGATTGATGCGTTCGCCGACCTTGTAGTCGGTGAAGCGGTGCGGACTGCCGGAGAAGGCGTCGTTCCAGTTGGTGAGGCTGATGGCGGGGCAGGCGCTGCCCAGTTCCGTGACGTTCACAACTTCCGCCAGCTCCGGCACCACGGGATCAGGCGCTGGTGACGCCTCGTCGCGCTTGCGCACCATGACCCAGCGCACGAAGGAGAGAACTTCCACATCATCCTGGTTGAAGCCTCGGGTGTGGACATAGACAACACCCGTCTTGCCATTGGAGTTTTCCCTGAGCCCCACCACCGTGCTGACGGCGTAGAGCGTGTCACCGGCATAGACCGGCTTGAGGAAGCGGCATTGGGCGTAGCCGAGGTTGGCAACGGCATTGAGGGAGATATCCGGCACCGACTTGCCAAAGACGATGTGGAAGACCAACAGGTCATCCACGGGCGCTCTCGGGTAGCCCACGCTGCGGGCAAAGACATCTGCCGACTGCACGGCGAAGCGCGAGCCATAAAGTGCGGTGTAGAGTGCCACATCGCCTGATGTGAGCGTGCGCGGCGTGGCATGGCGCAGCGCCTGGCCCACACGGAAATCCTCGAAGAAGTTGCCGGTGACCGTCTTGCTCATGACGCGATGGCCCCGGCGATGGCGGCCACGCGCTCGGCCATGGCGAGATGGAGGCGTTCGACCATGCGCCCCTCAACGGTGATGACCCCCTTCGCCGCATTCTCAGGGATTGCGAAGGCGGAAATCACCTTCTGCGCCCAGTCCATGTCGATCTCCGACGGAGAGAAGACCCGGTTGCAGATGTCAATCTGGGCAGGGTGGATCAGGGTTTTTCCATCCATGCCCAGTGCCACGCCCTGTTCGCATTCAACCGTGAAACCGGCCTCGTTCCTGAAATCGTTGTAAACGCCATCAATGCAATCCAGCGCGAAGGCGCGGGCGGCGAGCACGGTCTGTGACAGGGACGGCACAAGGGCGGCACGTGCGTCACCCGCCTTCATGCGCGTATCCTTGAGCAGGTCATTGGTGCCGAGCACGAAGCAGGTGAGGTTGGCAGCACGGGCCGCCTGCCCGATCTCCTTCAGATTGAGAATGGCGAGAGGAGTCTCGATCATGACCCACAGCGGCAGGCCGTGAGCCAGGGCTGCGGCGCGCGTCACGTCGGCGGCGGTCGAGACCTTGGGGACGAGAATGGCGTCGGGCCGGGCGGCCACGGCTGCGGCCATGTCAGCCTCGCCCCAGGGCGTGTCCAGACCGTTGATGCGCAGCACCACTTCGCGGCGTCCGTAGCCTCCGGCTGTGAGGGCGGCGCAAGCGGTTGTGCGGGCCTCAGCCTTGGCCTCCGGTGCGACCGAGTCCTCAAGATCCACGATGACCGCATCGACGGGAAGCGACTTGGCCTTCTCGAGGGCGCGGGCATTGGCGCCGGGCATGTAGAGCACGCTGCGGCGGGGGCGAAAGCTGAGACTGGTCATGGGGAAAGGCTAGCTTGTGCAGTGCAGCATGGAAAGCAGACTTTTGTCACAGGTCATTGCCCTCGGCGGATGCGGACAGTTGCACTGCTGGCAGGGTGGATGCGGCGGGACTGCCGCTTGAGAGTTTGCGGGCGCTGGGGCATGAGGACACTCATGACCCATATCGATGTAGCCATT
Organism: uncultured Alphaproteobacteria bacterium; assembly: GCA_937870685.1. GTDB lineage: Bacteria > Pseudomonadota > Alphaproteobacteria > Rhizobiales > Aestuariivirgaceae > Aestuariivirga. The sequence goes on along the minus strand of CALMZX010000083.1, from coordinate 24,711 downwards.
GCCGGTGGCGGAATTGTCGGCAGTTCCACCGCCTATTATCTTCGCAAGAACGGTTTCAAGGGCTCGATCGCCATGTTCGAGCAGGACACCAGTTTCAAGCACGCCTGCACGTCACTTTCGTGGGGTGGCATCCGGCAGCAGTTCTCGACACCGGAAAACATCCTGCTGTCGCAGTTCGGATTGCGGCTGATCCGCAACCTGAAAGAGGAATTTGGTGCAGACGCCGAGATCGGCTTCAAGGAGAGTGGCTATCTGGTGCTCGCCACCGAGAAGGGGGTGGAGGTTCTGGAAGAAAACCAGCGCCTGCAGGCCTCGATGGGTGCCGACACGGTCGTTCTCAAGGGTGAGGAACTGGCGAAGCGCTTTCCGTGGATCAATTTCGACGGCATTGCGGCGGGCTCTTTCGGGCCGAAGAACGAGGGTTACTTCGATCCCTATTCGCTGATGACGCTGGTGCGCAAGGCGGCCCTGGCGCGCGACGTGACGCTGGTGCAGCAGGCCGTGACGGCGGTGAAGAACGACGGGCAGATCCGCAGCATCACCTTGGCAAATGGTGAGGAATATACCGTCGGCGCGCTGGTCAATGCAGCTGGCGCGGGGGCGGGCGCACTCGCTGCCATGGCAGGGCTTGAGATGCCGGTGTCTCCGGCAAAACGCTATGTCTATGTGATTGACTGCCCGGATGCGCCGGAAGGCCTGCGCAAGGGGCCGCTGACCTTTGACGTGTCCGGCGACTACTTCCGCCCTGAGGGCCGCAACTTTATCTGGAGCTTCACGCCCTCGGACGATGAAGAACCCAAGGTCAAGGACTGGGAAATGGATGAGAGCTGGTTCGAGAGCAAGGTGTGGCCGGGGCTGGCGCACCGTGTGCCGGTGTTCGAAGCGGTGAAGATGGTGGGCGGCTGGGTCGGCCACTATGACTATAACTGGTTCGACCAGAACGGCATCATCGGGCGGCATCCGCAGGTGCCCAACTTCTATCTCGGCAACGGCTTCTCCGGCCATGGCATCCAGCAGGGGCCGGCCACGGGCAACGCCATTTCCGAACTGATCATCCATGGCGGCTTCAAGACCATGGATCTCACGCGCATGGGGCTGGAACGCATCCAGCGCAAGGAGCCGCTGTTCGAAAAGAACATCTTCTGATGGCCAAGGTCCTCTGCCTCTCGTCGCAAGTGGTGTGGGGGCCTGTGGGCAATACGGCGGCGGTGCCAGTGCTGCAGGCGGCGGGCCACGAGGCGTTGCAGGTTCCGACGATCCTTTTGTCGCATCATCCGGGACATGGTGCGCCTGCCGTGCTTCGGGTGGAGGTGGCCGCCTTTGCCGGACTGATCGAATCAGTGGAGGCGCGGGGTGGGCTTGCGGGCTGTGCTGCCGTGATGACGGGATATTTCGCGTCACCCGGACAAGTGGAGGCGGCCGCAGCGGTGATCCGCCGGTTGCGCGGCAATGATCCCGATGTGGTGGTGCTCACCGATCCCGTGCTGGGCGATGACGGGCGTCTCTATGTGGCGGAGGATGTGGCGCGGGCCATCCGTGACCACCTCGTTCCGCTGGCGACGATCCTTACACCCAATGCCTTCGAACTGTCGTGGCTCACGGGTGCCTCGGTCACGGACCGGGACAGTGCGGCTGCCGCAGCAGCGCGCCTTGCTGTTCCTGAAGTGCTGGTCACGTCAGTCCCCGTTGACGATCAACAGCTTGGCACGCTTCTTTGCGCAGGTCACATGAAGCGCTTCATCCAGACCGCGAAGCGCGCCAGCGTGCCCAATGGCACGGGCGACTATCTCGCCGGAGCCTATCTCGCGGCACGCTTGCGGCAGGCCCCCGAGGCGGCGCTGGTGGCGGCCATGAAGCAACTTGAAACCGTGATCGCAAAAAGCGTCGCTGGCGTGCTGCAAAACACTTGATCCCCGGGGCATGGTTTGGCACGGCCAAGCCCCACGCAAGGAATTTCCATGACCCTCCAGCATCGCCACAATGCCCTGCTCGGCAAGCCTGTTGCCGATGAGATTCTCCAGACCGTGCGGGACGGTGTAGCCGGGCTTGCGGCCAAGGGCTGGCCCACCAAACTTGTTTCCATCACGATCGGCGATGTACCCGCGATCAACCTCTATGTGCGCAACCAGGCGCGTGGTGCCGAGCGGGCGGGCATCCTGTTCGAGGAGCGCAACCTGCCGGAAACCGTCTCACGGGTGGAAATGCTGGGCATCCTGCAGGCCCTCAACACCGACCCGCGCGTGACGGGAATCATCATCCAGCGGCCGGTACCGGCGCACCTCAACATCAAGGAACTGCAGACAGCCATCCATCCGCTGAAGGATGTGGAAGGCATGCATCCCGCTTCCATCGGCAACATCGTTTATCGTGATGTGGCGCTGGCGCCGTGCACGGCGGCGGCCTCTGTGGAACTGCTGAAGCGCACAGGGCTACAGCTCGAAGGCCTCAACGCGGTGGTGATCGGGCATTCGGAAATCGTCGGAAAGCCCATCGCCTTCCTGCTCATGGCCGAAGGAGCGACCGTGACCGTGTGCCATCACATGACGCGCAATCTTGCAATTCATTCGCGCGCGGCGGATGCGGTGTTCATCGCGGTGGGCAAACCCCGCTTCATCACCGCCTCAATGATCAAGCCCGGTGCGGCGGTGATCGACATCGGCATCAACCAGATCGAGGAACAGGGCAAGATGATCACGGTGGGCGACGTGGATTACGAGCCATGCGCCGATGTGGCGGGCTGGATCACGCCGGTGCCGGGAGGTGTGGGTCCGGTGACTGTCTCGATCCTGATGCGCAACGCGCTGACGGCGGCGCGTACCCAGGCCGAACATTATGCCGCCGAGTTTGGCGGGGCAGGTCGTCTTGTCGGGATTGCGCCCGCGCCGTAAGCAAGACCCGATACTGCAACAAAAAAGGGCCGGCAGAACGCCGACCCTTTACATTTTCAGTCCAGAAGCAGCAATCAGGCCTTGGCTTCGGCGGCCTTCTGGTCGACCTTGGCGCGGGGCGCTGCACCGGCCAGCATTTCCTTGGCCTGCGTCACCCATTCCTCACGCTTGGTCTTGCCCTTGAGGCCGAGCTTTTCGTCGATCGCGAAAATCGCGGCATCGTCCATCTCGGCGATCTGCTTGAGGCTGGTGATGCCTTCCTTGGCGAGGGCTTCCTTGATCTTGGGGCCAACGCCCGCGATGAGCGAGACGTCATCGGCGGCGACTTCCACCTTGACGGCAGCCGTGGCGATGTTGCCGAGATCGGCAAAGGCCTGGCGCTGATCTTCGGCGATGCGCGCCGACTTGCCGGTACGGCCCTTGAGGTAATAGAGCTTGGCGCGACGGACCTTGCCGCGCCGGATCACCTTCACCGAGTCGATCATCGGCGAATAGACCGGGAAGATGCGTTCCACACCTTCGCCGTAAGACAGCTTGCGGACCGTGAAGCTCTCGTTGAGGCCGCCACCCGAGCGGGCGATGACCACGCCTTCGTAGGCCTGGACGCGGGTGCGGTCGCCTTCGACCACCTTCACATTGACGATCACCGTGTCACCCGAATCGAACTCGGGGAGCTGGCGCTTGGTGGCAACAGCGGCCATCTGCTCGGCTTCGAGCTGCGCGATAATGTTCATGTCTGAATACCTTTCCGGGCTTCACACGTGACGTGGAAGCCGTTTCGGGGGGCTTCTAAATCCATGACTGTGGAAAAGTCAACCTTCCCCGTGCCGGAATCTGCGCCAGAGGTCCGGGCGGCGGGCCTCGGTCAGGGCTTCCCGCTGGCGGCGCTTCCAGCGGGCAATGGCCTTGTGGTCGCCGGACAGGAGAATCGGGGGAATCTCCGTGTCTTCCCAGAGATTTGGCTTGGTGTAGTGGGGGTGTTCGAGAAGGCCGTCGGCGAAACTCTCTTCGGCGGCACTTTCCAGCTTGCCCATGACGCCGGGAAGAAGCCGGACAATGGCGTCCAGCAGGATCATGGCGGCGGGTTCTCCGCCCGACAATATATAGTCCCCCACCGACACCTCGCGCAGGCCGCGGCGCTCGATGACGCGCTGGTCCACGCCCTCAAAACGGCCGCAGACGATGAGGGCACCGGGACCGGTGGCGAGTTCCGCCACCAGCGGCTGGGACAGGGGTTCGCCCCGGGGCGACATGAGAAGGCGTGGTCCCGCATGGGGTGTGCCATCAATGGCGGCGGCCAGAATGTCCGGTTTCAGCACCATGCCCACGCCACCTCCTGCTGGGTGATCGTCCACCGTGCGGTGGCGGTCGGTGGCGAAGGACCGGATGTCATGGGCGGCGAGCGACCACAGTCCTTCCTTCAGGGCCCGGCCCGCGAGGGAATGGCCCAGCGGGCCCGGGAACATCTCCGGAAAGAGACTGAGGATGGTTGCGGCAAAGGCCATTGCTGCCAGGATTTCTCAGGGCCGGCCGTTCTGGCCGCGCTGGCTTTCGTCGGCCGCGTCGAGATAGCCGTCCGGCAAATCGACGGTGATGGTCCCGCCCACCTCCGTGATGAAAGACACGGGGACCAATTCACCTGAGGCCAATTCCATGAGATCGCCCGCGCCATAGTTCTGGAGGCCGGTCACCTCGCCGAGATCCTGGCCACCGGCAGACACCGTCCTGCCCACGAGATCGGCAAGGTAGAATTCCCCAGCCTTCGCCGGGGGAAGCTGTTCGCGGGTGACAAAGAGGTCCGTTCCTTTCAAGGCCTCGGCGGCATCGCGGTCGCGCACGTCCTTCAGGTCGGCGATGAACTCATCGCGGGCGGGCTTGAGATGGGAAATCTCCAGTACGCGACCGTCTGCCGTGGTGAGCGGCCGGTAGCGGGCGATGTCGGCGGGTGTCGCAGCGAAGCTTTTCAGCTTCACGGCGCCGCGGATGCCGTGGGCGCCAAGGATGCGGCCGATGAGAATGGGTGTTTTGGTCATGTCCGGTTCAGTGTGATTGCGCAGAACGGTTGGATTCGGCGCTCCTTTCCCCATATAAGGCGCTCCATGTCCAGTGCCATCTCCACTGCCGCGTCCCGTTCCGGCCCGATTCCGTTCCGAAAGATGAACGGTCTCGGCAATGATTTCGTCGTGCTGGACGCGCGCCAAAGCCCGTTGGCCATCAGCGAAGACCAGGCCCGCGCCATTGCTGACCGCAAGACCGGCATTGGCTGCGACCAGCTGATCGTGATGGAGCAATCACCCACGGCGGATGTGCGCATGCGCATCTGGAACGCCGAAGGTGGCGAGGTGCAATCCTGCGGCAACGCCTCGCGCTGCATCGCCGACATCGTGATGGCGGAGACGGGAATCACGTCCGCCACCATCGACACCAAGGGCGGCTTCCTCACGGCGCGCAAGGCCGGCCCGCTCATGGTCACCATTGATCAGGGCAGCCCGCGCTTCGGCTGGAAGGAGATTCCTCTCTCGGAAGCTTTCGCCGACACGCGCCACATTGAACTGCAGGTCGGCCCCATCGACAAGCCGCTGCTGCACTCGCCCTCCGTCGTCAATGTCGGCAATCCGCACTGCATCTTCTGGGTCAAGGACCTTGATGTTGTCGATCTCGCAAAGGTGGGACCGATGATCGAGCATCACCCGCTGTTTCCGGAGCGCACCAATGTGGAACTGGCCAAGGTGGTGGCGCGCGACCATGTCATCCTCAAGGTGTGGGAGCGGGGTGCGGGATTGACGAAGGCCTGCGGCACGGCGGCCTGTGCCGTGGTGGCGGCGGGCTACCGTCTCAAGCTCATTGACGCCAAATGCCGTGTCACGCTTCCGGGTGGTGACCTGTTGATGGCGGTGAATGAAGACAACGGCCATGTGCTGATGACCGGGCCGGTGGCCTACGAATTCGATGACGTGCTGCCCGCCGGACTGCTGGCCGGATTGCCGGAATGAGCGGGATACGCATCGAAACCTTCGGCTGCCGGCTCAATACCTTCGAGTCCGAGATCATGCGCGGCCATGCGGAGAAGGCGGGGCTTGCCGATGCCATTGTCTTCAACACCTGCGCCGTGACGGCGGAGGCCACACGCCAGGTGCGGCAGGCCATCCGCAAGGCTCACAAGGAAAACCCGCAAGCCGACATCATCGTCACGGGGTGTGCGGCGCAGACGGAAGCCGAAACCTTCGCGGCCATGCCCGAGGTGACGCGCATTCTCGGCAATGAGGACAAGCTGCAGGCCGCGAGCTGGTGGCCAGGCTCCAACGCGCCACGGGTGAATGTCTCCGACATCATGCAGGTGAAAGAGGCGCATGTTCCGGTGATCGATCGGCTTTCGGGACGCACGCGCGCCTTTGCCCAGGTGCAGAATGGCTGCGATCACCGCTGCACCTTCTGCATCATTCCTTTTGGCCGGGGCAATTCGCGCTCGGTGCCAACCGATGCCGCGGTCGAACAGGTGCGCCGCCTTGTGGCGGAAGGCCACAACGAGGTGGTGCTGTCGGGCGTCGATCTCACAAGCTGGGGCGCTGACCTCGAGGGCGCGCCGAAGCTCGGGCAGCTGCTGGGGCGCATCCTGCGGGGCGTGCCTGATCTCAAGCGGCTGCGCCTGTCATCAATTGATTCCATCGAGGCCGATGCGGAGCTGACCGACATCCTGGCGGGCGAGGAGCGGGTGATGCCGCACCTTCACCTCTCGCTGCAATCCGGCGACAACATGATCCTCAAGCGCATGAAGCGCCGCCACGCCCGCGAAGACACGATCCGATTCTGCGAGGACCTGCGGGCGAAGCGCAGGGACATGGTGTTTGGTGCCGACATCATTGCCGGGTTCCCGACCGAGACAGACGAGATGTTCCAGAACTCGCTGCGCATCGTGGATGAGTGCGGACTCACCTTCCTGCATGTTTTTCCGTTCTCGCCACGTCCGGGCACGCCGGCGGCCCGCATGCCCGCCGTTGAAGGCCAGGTGGTGAAACGCCGCGCGGCCATGCTGCGCGAAAAGGGCAGCGAACGGCTGAAGGCGTTTCTTGCGGCGCAGGTGGGCTCTTCCCAGGATGTGCTGGTGGAGACGCCGCAACTTGGCCGCACACCGCATTTTGCCCTGGCGCGGTTTGGCCAGCAGATGATGCCCGGGGCCATCGTGCGTGCCGTTGTCACCGCTGCCAATGACGATGCCCTGGAGGTGGCGCTGGCACAGGGAGCGGCGGCATGAGCGGATTCTTCAAGAAGCTCTTCAACCGGATCACCGGCAAGCCGGACACACCGGCACCGGCGTCCGAAGCGGTGGCGCTGCCTGCACCGGAACCAGCCGTGCCGGAACCACTCGAACACGAGTCTGCGTCCGACATCGTGCCGGAGCTGCAGGCACCAGCAGCGGAGCCGGACGTTTCCGCGCCTGAGGCGACCGCACCTGCCGAGGCTGCAACCGAGGTGAGGCGGCCTGCGACAAAGGCTGTGGCACAGAAAGCAAAGCCGGTGGCAAAACCGGCTGCCAAACCAGAGACGAAAAAACCGGCACCTGCAAAGGCAGGGTCGAAGAAGACCGAACAGAAGAAGCCAGCTCCCAAGGCGGTGACGGCGAAGAAGGTTACGGCGCCTGTGGCTCCGGTGAAGGCCGCGCCCAAACCCAAAGCCGTTGCACCCGCTGAAACGACACCTCCGGCTCCTCCGCCTGTCCCGGTCAAGGCTGTCGCACCTGTCGAAGAGATTGTGACGGTACCCAACGTTGTTCCTGCCGCAGCACCCGCTCCAGCGCCCGTTGCGGCCGCGCCAGCAGAAACACCCAAGGCCAAGAGCGGATGGCTGTCGCGGCTGACGCAAGGCCTGTCGAAGTCTTCGAAGTTGATCACCGGCTCCATCACCGCGATCTTCACCAAGCGCAAGCTGGACGCGGAAACGCTGCAGGACCTGGAAGATACGCTGATCCAGGCCGACCTCGGCGTGACGGTTTCCGAACGCATCATCAAGGCCGTGTCGCAGGGTCGCTACGACAAGGAAATCGATCCGGAAGAGGTGAAGCAGATTCTGGCCAGCGAGGTGGGCAAGGTGTTGAAGCCCGTCGAGGTGCCGTTCAATTTCGGTGCCGAGAAACCCTTCGTCATCCTTGTGGTCGGCGTGAACGGTTCCGGCAAGACCACGACGATCGGCAAGCTCGGCGCCATTGCGGCTGGCGAGGGGTTCAAGGTGAAGTTTGCTGCCTGTGATACCTTCCGCGCCGCAGCGATTGAACAACTCACGGTCTGGGGCAAGCGCATCGGGGCGGAGACCGTGTCGCGCCCGCCGGGGTCGGATGCCGCAGGCCTCGCCTTCGATGCCATGAAGTCGGCCAAGGAAGACGGCACGGACATCGTCTTCATCGATACTGCGGGACGGCTGCACAACAAGACCTACCTGATGGATGAACTCGACAAGGTGGTGCGCGTCATCAGGAAGTATGACGAGGCAGCACCCCATGCCGTGCTGCTGGTGCTGGATGCCACGACCGGACAGAACGCGCTGGCCCAGGCCGAAGCCTTCACCAAGGTTGCGGGCGTCACCGGGCTGATCATGACCAAACTGGACGGCACGGCGCGCGGCGGCATTCTCGTGGCCATTGCCGAACGGTTCAAACTTCCCATCCACGCCATTGGCGTGGGCGAATCGATTGAAGACCTGCAGCCCTTTGATGCCGAGGCCTTCTCGCGGGCGATTGCCGGTCTTGATGGAAATTGAGAGATTCTGAGATGAGCCAAGGCAAGAAACAAATTCTGGAGTTCGGACCGCTGCTGGTGTTCTTCATCGTCAACTGGCAGGCCGGCATTTTCTGGGCGACCGGCATCTTCATGGCGGTGACCGCGGCGGTGCTCGTCTACACCTATCTGGCGACGGGCAAGGTGGCGAAGGTGCCGCTTGCTTCGGCCGTGCTGGTGGGCGTGTTCGGCGGCCTGACGCTCTATCTCCAGGATGAAACCTTCATCAAGGTGAAGGTGACGCTGGTCAATGCCATCTTCGCCGTGCTGCTGCTGGGGGGCGTGGCCTTTGGCCGCCATTTCATCAAAGACGTCATGGGCGAGGCGTTGAAGCTCCCGGAAGAGGCGTGGCGGACGCTCAGCCTGCGCTGGGGTGTCTTTTTTGCCGTGCTTGCGCTGGTCAACGAAGCGGTGTGGCGCAGCTTCACCACGGACCAGTGGGTGACCTTCAAGGTTTTCGGCCTGATGGGGCTGACATTGGTGTTTGCCCTTGCCAATGCGCCGTTCATGGCGCGCCACATGGCTGATGATTCCGCGGCAATGGACGAGAAACCATCCGTTGACGGATGATCGGCTGCACACTTTTCGCGCCAAGAGTCAAGACTTGTAATTCGCAAGCAACCGGAGCGAAAGTTTCTTCGACACATGAGGCGTGACGGTCTTCTTTGTGCTTGCGGGGCAAGTGCCATGAAGCTAGGACACGCGCCGGATTGAAAACGGTTTCTGGTGCGGCGCTCGCCGCGCCGCAGGCAAGATGAACGGCCGGACTGACTGAAGGGGCTTCAGGAGGGTGGGCTGCAGCGGGAATAAAGGGTTACAGATGTCGGGCAGCAGAGACGCAAAAACATTTGCGCGGTCTTTCTCTCACCTGTTGAAACGCGCCGTGCAGTACTCGGTGCATTGTTACATGGAAGAGGCTGGCAAGTCGGGACTGACCCACAGGCAGTTCACCGTGCTGTCCGCCGTTGACGTGCATGACGGCAAGAGCCAGACCGAACTCGTCAAGGTGACCGGGATTGACCGTTCGACCCTTGCCGATCTGGTGGCCCGCCTGATGGCACAGGGTTACGTGCAGCGCCGCCGCACCAAGGAAGACGCCCGCACCAATTCGATCAAGCTGACACCGCAGGGCAAGAAATCGCTGAAATCAGCACAGGCGGGCGCGGAAGACGTCGACAAGAAGCTGCTGTCGCTGTTTCCGGCGTCGGAACGCAAGAGCCTGCTCGACAATCTTTCGCTTCTTGCTGCCGAGATGGACAGACTGGATGATGCCGAGAGCGAGAAGCCGGCACCGGCCAAGGTCAAGCTGAAGCGCCGTCCGCAGTAAACGGGCTTCACCTCACGGCAGCGGTGTCTTTGCTGCTTCGATCTTCTTGTCAAACGGTCCGCTGATGTCGGCAAGCGAAAGCGGCCCCACATGCTTGTGGCGGATCATGCCCTTGCCATCGATGATGAAGGTCTCGGGCACGCCATAGCCGCCCCAGTCAATGGTCACGCGGCCATCGCGGTCGGCGCCCACCGCGGCAAAGGGCTGGCCCAACGCGCCGAGAAAGCGGCGGGCATTGTCCGGTTCATCCTTGTTGTTGATGCCTACAAGCCTGATGTCGCCACGCTTTGCCAGTTCCATGAGAACGGGATGTTCCTGGCGGCAGGGAACACACCACGACGCCCAGATGTTGACGACGGTCACCTGTCCGGCCTTGAGGTCGGCGTCCGACAGGCCGGGAACGCCCAGTTGCTCGACCGCCGGAAGCGTGAAAGCGGGAACCGGCTTGTTGATCAGGGCTGACGGCAGGGTTGAGGGATCGCCCGAAAGGCCTTTGTAGAACAGCAGGCCAAGGGCCGTGAAGGCCACAGCAGGAATGAGGAGCAGGAGGTTGCGGCGGTTCATGGCGCTATTCCCCGCTCTTGAGAACGCGGCGCGCTTCGGCATCGAGATTGCGCTTGCGCACCACAGTCCAGAGGAGAAGGCCGAGCAGGACCGCTCCAGATAGAACATAGGAGGCGAGCACGTAGGCGAAATGCGGCGAGGTTGTATCCATCAATGTGCTCCAACGGCGCGCAGGCGCGCGGCCCTGATCTTGCGGGCGGTGATTTCATTGCCGATGGCCATGAGGTGCAGGCAGATGAACAGCAGGGTGTAGCCCAGTGCCATCAGCAGCAGTGGCCAGAGCATTGCCGGATCGATGGCAGGGCCTGACATCTTCACGACGCTGGCGGGCTGGTGCAGGGTGTTCCACCAGTCCACCGAGAACTTGACGATGGGGATGTTGATGACGCCAACCAGTGCCACAACACGGGCCAGCCCTGCGGCGCGGTGCGGATCGTCGAAGGCGCGCCACACCGCCATGTAGCCGAGATAGAGCAGCATCAGCACAAACATGGAGGTGAGTCGGGCGTCCCACACCCACCAGGTGCCCCACATGGGCTTGCCCCAGATCGAACCCGTGGCCAGCGAGAGGAAGCAAAATGCCGCGCCGAACGGTGCTGCGGCCTTCGCCGCCGCATCGGCCAGGGGGTGGCGGAAGATGAGGGCCACGGCGCTCGACACTGCCATCAGCACATAGATGAAGAGTGCCATCCAGGCGGCGGGCACATGCACATACATGATGCGCACGGTTTCACCCTGCTGGTAGTCGGCAGGGCTGGTGAAGAGCGCGAGGTAGAGGCCCGCTCCCAGCGTGATGACGGTGGCAGCCCAGCCCCAGGGCAGGATGGCCCGGGCGACGCGCATGAAGAAATTGGGATTGGCGAGGATTTCGAAGGTCTGCATGGCCGTTCCTTTAGCGCCTTGATTCTAGCGAAAATAGGCCCTCAGCGCCGCAGCCGCGGCCCAGGGCTGGATGACCAGCGAAACCAGTGCGATGGCCATGAGCACCAGCAGGGCGGGCGTGGCACCGGACGGGTTCATGTCACCGGTGGAGGCGGCGATGCCGAAGATCAGCACCGGCACATAGAGCGGCAGCACCAGCAGCGGCACAACGAGTCCGCCACGGCGCAGGCCCGCTGTCACGGCACCCGCGACCGAGGCCAGAAGCGACAGGGCGAGAGAGCCCGTCACCATGGCCAGCATGACAGGCAGGATGCGGGGCGTGTCGAGGTTGAGGAGAATGCCGACGGGGGCAGCAACGACGGAGAGCGGCAGGCTGACGGAAAGCCAGTGCGCCGCCGCCTTGGCGAGACAGACGAGTTCAAGCGGCAGCCTGCCCGTGGCAAGAAGATCAAGGGAGCCGTCCTCGTGGTCCTGCTGGAACATGCGTTCGGTGGTGAGCAGCACGGCCAGGAGCAGCGCCAGCCACATGAGCCCCGGGGCCAGACGTGACAGGGTGGCCTGATCCGGTCCGATGGCCAGCGGGATCATGACCACGAAGGCAAGCATGAAGGACACGGCCGCGCCGAGGCTGCCGCCCTGGCGGAACATCAGCACGAGATCGCGCCAGAGCAGGGAGCCAAAGCCGCTCATGCCGCACCTTTGAGCGTGATGATGTGGTCGGGCCTGCGCAGGCCTTCACCATGAATGGCGGCGAGCACGATGCCGCCACCCGCGAGGTGTTTGTCAACAATGCCGGAGAGTGTCGCCTGCGATTCGACATCGAGCGCCGTCATGGGTTCGTCGAGCAGCCAGACAGGCCGCCCGGCGGCGAGAAGGCGCGACAGGGACAGGCGGCGGCGCTGTCCTGCCGAGAGGAGTTGCACGGGATCGTCAGCGAGCCGTTCCATCTTGAAGGGGTGCAGGGCCTCGGCCGGCTCGCCCCCTCCCAGCATCTGCGCCCAGAACCGGATGTTCTCGCGCACCGTCATCACGTTCTTCAGCGCGTCGTGATGGCCGATGTAGTGGCTGAGCTGGGGCAGTGTCAGGTCGCCCGCGGGTTCGGCTGAAACGGTGCCCGCCATGGCGGGCACAAGACCTGCCAGAAGCCGTAACAGCGAGGATTTGCCGGAACCATTGGGCCCGCGCAGCTCGGCGTATTCGCCAGCGCCCACGGCAAAGGACAGGCCAGAAAAGACAACGCGCCCATTCCGTTCACAGCTGAGCGCGTTGCCAATGAGTTTCATGCAACCGGAGTTACCCGGTCAGACCATGTATTGTCCACCGTTCACGGAAAGCGTGGCGCCGGTGATGAAGCCTGCGTCATCGGCGGCAAGGAAGGCAACCGCACGGGCAATCTCCTCGGGCTCGCCGACGCGGCCCACGGGGATGAAGGGGAGGATGCGTTCGTTCATCACCTTTTCCGGCACGGCCTTGACCATGTCGGTGCCGATGTAGCCGGGACAGATGGCGTTGACGGTGATGTTCTTGGCGGCCCCTTCCTGGGCCAGCGCCTTGACGAAGCCGATCTCGCCCGCCTTGGCGGCGGAATAGTTGGCCTGGCCCATCTGGCCCTTCTGGCCGTTGATGGAGGAGATGCAGATGATGCGGCCGAAGCCACGGTCACGCATGCCGCCCCAGACAGGGTGGGTCATGTTGAAGAGCGAGTTCAGGTTGGTGTTGATCACGGCCTGCCACTGCTCCAGCGTCATCTTGTGGAACATGGCATCCTTGGTGATGCCGGCGTTGTTGACGAGGATGTCGATGGGGCCAAGCTCGGCCTCCACCTGCTTGATGCCCGCGGCACAGGCTTCGGCGCTGGCCACGTCCCACTTGAAAACGGGAATGCCGGTTTGCGCCTTGAAGGCCTGGGCGGCTTCGTCATTGCCGGCATAGCTTGCGGCCACCTTGCAGCCTGCCGCCTTCAATGCCTTTGAAATTGCAGCCCCGATACCCCGGGAACCACCTGTGACCAATGCGACGCGTGCCATGGCTGACCTCCTTCATGCGCTCTCTCCCCCAAGGCATAGCGGGGCCACGGAGCGCAGGCCATAGTCAATTTGGTCAAGCCTGGGGGGCGGGATGTCCCGGCTCAGCTTATCCAGGCGTCTCAGACATCTCAGGCGTCTCAGGCCACCCGGGCGAGCAGAGGCTCGAGAACAGGATGGATGCCTGTGGCCTCCTGCCTGATGAAGAGCAGAGCGGCGCGCTCGGCGTCACTCAGCTTGCCGTCGCGGTTGATGCGGTCGGTCAGCCAGCGGCCTTCGGCTTCGGTGATCTCCTCGGCACTCTTCAGTTCACCGAAATAGCTTTCGCGACGGGCGCGCTGGACCTGCGTCTCCTTGAAGGTGGCTGCATTGTAGATGTCGCGCAGCGAGGTCACCATGCGGACGATGAAGGCCCCTGCATTGGCATTTGCGTCGTTGACCCAGGCCTCGCGGCGCAGAGCCTCCGCACGGCTGACGGGGGCGTGGTTGGTGGCGAACATGAGGTGGTTGGCGACGGCCTTGGCAAACAGGTCGTTCCAGGCAGGATGGTTCGCGCCATCGGCTGTGGCATCATTGATGTCGAACAGGACATCAGCCTCGGCAGCGGTTACCGCGATGTTGCCACCGCCTGCATAGGCATAGAGGATGCGGCGCAACAGTTCGATATCGGCCTCATCGACAACACCCGGCGCCAGCGTCTTGCCGCTGCGCAACGGGCCTTTGCCCGAAACGACCGCGTGGCGCACCTGCGCCAGGGCATAGGCGGAGAGTGCTTCAGGCACGGTCCTGGCCTGTTCCAGAATGGCGACGAGAAGATCCAGCTCGGTCGTGCTGTCCACCCGGCCGTCATGGTCGATGTGCTGCATGAGCCAGCGGGTGTTCTCTTCGCTCACATGACCATGGGGCTGCATCTGGTGAACGACATGGTCGCAGAGTGCTTCGCAGAAGAAGACAGCCCATGTGGGGTGGGCCTGTGCACAAGCCGTGTTGGCGGCAAAAATGCCTCCGGCCTCGGCCTCGCTGATGCGCCCGTCACTGTAGTAGGCCTTGCGGAAGGCCAGAACATCGTCTGCCGTGATGCGGCTTGCCTTGGTCACCGCGGAAATCAGATCGTTCATCATGTGAAAACTCCCACCCGAATTGCTTCGGGCGGGAGTTATGAATCACGGGGTGTTGCAGGCCGATTAAGCGGCGGTGCCGCGTGCGACACGACCTGCGGGAAGGGTTAACCGGTCTTTACCGCTCCACGCACATGGCAATGCCCATGCCGCCACCGATGCAGAGCGTGGTCAGGCCCTTCTTGGCATTGCGGCGCTTCATCTCGTGCAGCAGCGTGATGAGGACGCGGGCACCGGACGCACCGATGGGGTGGCCGAGCGCAATGGCGCCGCCGTTGACGTTGACCTTGGCGGTGTCCCAGCCCATGTCCTTGTTGACGGCGCAGGCCTGGGCGGCAAAGGCCTCGTTGGCTTCCACGAGATCAAGATCGGCGGCCTTCCAGCCTGCCTTCTGCAAGGCGAGCCGCGATGCCGGAATGGGGCCGGAGCCCATGACGGCCGGATCAACACCCGCGGTTGCCGACGAAGCGATGCGGGCGAGAGGCGTCAGGCCGCGCTTGGCCGCTTCCGCTGCCGACATCAGCATCAGCACGGCGGCGCCATCATTGATGCCGGAAGCGTTGGCGGCGGTGACGGTGCCATCCTTGGAGAAGGCCGGGCGCAACTTGGTCACGGAATCGAGGGTCACACCCTTCTTGATGTATTCGTCCGCATCCACCACCACGTCGCCCTTGCGGGTGGAAATGGTGACGGCTGCGATCTCGTCCTTGAACTTGCCTGCGCCTTGCGCGGCTTCCGCCTTGTTCTGCGAGGCCACGGCAAAGGCGTCCTGTTCGTCGCGGGTGATCTGCCACTGCTTGGCCACGTTCTCGGCAGTCGTGCCCATGTGATAGCCGTTGAAGGCATCCCAGAGGCCGTCCTTGATCATGGTATCGATCAGGTTCCAGTCGCCCATCTTCACGCCATCACGCAGGTGTGCAGCATGGGCTGACCTCGACATGCTTTCCTGCCCGCCCGCCGCGACGATGCGGGCGGAGCCATCGGCGATCTGCTGGGCGGCCAGCGCCACGGCGCGCAGGCCCGAACCGCAGACCTGGTTCAGGCCCCAGGCGGTGGCGGAATTGGGAATGCCGGCATTGATGGCGGCCTGGCGGGCCGGGTTCTGGCCCTGAGCTGCGGTCAGCACCTGGCCCAGGATCACTTCGTTCACGTCAGCGGGGACAATTCCCGCACGCTCCATGGCGGCCTTGAGGGCGATGGTGCCCAGCTGTGCGCCCGTGAGCGACGAGAGGGCGCCGTTGAAGGAGCCGATCGGGGTGCGGGCGGCGGATACGATGACAACGTCAGACATGGACTTCTCCTGGGCTGGTCTGGGTCCGGACGGTGGCCGGACGGGTGCGGAACCTCAACTGCCATTCACTATGGCAGGGTTTTTGCCGCAATGCGACATAGGACTCGGTCAGGCAAGCCCGACTTTTTTGCACTTGCAATTGTGCGGTGCGGAGCGCAGATTTTTTCGCAGTGCACGGCCCGCCCCCGGGTCATCGGAATTGTGTTTGTGGAGACGACATCCGTGACTGATGAAACCACCCCCTCTGCCGGCCAGTCCAAGCCGGACCAGTCCCGCAACGCCACCGTCATCAAGAAATACGCCAACCGGCGACTCTACAACACCGCGACTTCAACTTATGTGACGCTGGAAGACCTGGCCCGCATGGTCAAAGAGGGTGCTGATTTCATCGTCTATGACGCCAAGTCTGGCGAGGACATCACCCGCTCGGTGCTGACGCAGATCATCTTCGAAGAGGAAAACAAGGGCGACAACAACCTGCTGCCGATCAACTTCCTGCGCCAGCTGATCCGCTTCTACGGCGATTCCATGCAGGGCGTGGTGCCCGGCTATCTGGAGTTCTCGCTGGGCAACCTCATGAAGGAGCAGGACAAGGTCAGGAAGCAGATGGCGGACGCTTTCGGCGGGGATGCCTTCAAGACCATGGAAGACGCCGCCAAGCGCAACATGCAGCTGTTCCAGGATTCACTGAAGATGTTCACGCCCTTCGGTGCGGCAATGCCGGGCATGGGCACCGGCTTCCCCAATCCCTTTGCGGCTGCGTCCAAACCGGCCGAGAAGCCTGTCAGCAGCAGTCCGAGCAAGGACGACCTTCAATCGCTGAAGGACCAGCTTGCGGCCATGCAGGAAAAGATCGATCAGTTGAACCGCTGAGGCGGCGCGACAATCAATATGTTGGCGCAACTGTCCACTCTCAAACCGTTCCGATTTGACCGTCCGTTGCGCTAGCCGGCGAGGCGGGCGTTCTCGGCGTCCGGTGTGTAATGGTCAGGGCTGTCGATGGCTGCACCTGAAGAGCTGATTTCCCTTGTCAGGAGATCAAGCGCCTCGCGCAGGCGGGTCAGGCTGCCGTCGACCGCATGGTCGAGGGATTCGAGACCCTCCTCCGCAACGCTGTCAGCACACTCGCCACTCAATTCTGCTGCCGGCTCATCGGTCTCAGCAGATGGCGGGTCTTCGGTATGCAGCAGTCCAGCGGCGGGCTCCGTATTGTATTCAAGGTCCGGGACGAGATCGCTTTCGAGCGGGTCGAAGGTGGATGCTGGAGTGTCATCGGCCACTGCAACTTCGCCGATCGCCGTTGTTGCCGGAACATCCAAGGGTTCGAACATGGTGCTGATGCCGGCGAACTCCGGGGAAGAACTTTCCGCTTCCGGCTCCGGCGAGGCGTCCACTGTCCCGGTTTCGCCGCTGGCGTGATCGTCACTGATGGCATCCGCAACGGCGGTCGTGGCGTCCGGTTCCATTGTGATGGTGTTCACGGAGCCCTGTTCCTGGAAGGCAAATGCCGCTTCGGCTGTCTCGGTCCAAGGTGTCGCGGTATCCGGCACGCCCATGTGGTTGCCCTGCAGGAAGTCAACGCCGAGGCTGCGGAGGATTTCCGCGTCAGCTTCGGTTTCCACCCACTCGGCCACGGTGCGGATGCCGAAGTGATGGGCCATTTCGATCAGGGTGCGGGCGAAGTAGACGTTCTCGCTGTCCTTCACGAGGTTGCGGCAATAGCTGCCGTCGAGCTTGATCACATCGATCGGCAGGTCACGGAGATTGCGGAACGACGTGAAGCCGGCCCCGAAATCATCGATGGCGACGCAACAGCCGGTGCTGCGCAGGCGCTCAAGGAATTGCAGGGCGGACGTGAGGTCGGTGAGCGCCGTCGTCTCGGTGATTTCAACGGTGAGGCGCAAGGCGACCTCACCCGCCATCTCGATCATTTCAATGATCTGCGTGTTCCAGCGCGGATCATTCGCCGTTGTTGCCGACAGGTTGATTGACAGGCAGGCATCGGCATGACGATGCAGTGTCTCGAGGGCCAGCTGGACAACAGCGCGGTCGACGAGGCGGATCAGCCCAAGCCGTTCGGCCACGGGCACGAGATGGCCTGCTGTCACGAGTTCCCCGGACGCATCACGCATGCGCAGCAGCGCTTCATGGCAGGCCACCTTGCCGGTCGCGGCGTCAACCAGCGGCTGGAAGGCGAGCTGGAACTTGCCCGAGCGCAGGCACTCGACAATCTCCGCGGCACAGCGCGCATTGAGCATGCGTGCGTTCGCCACCTTCTCGGACGGCTGATGAATGACATAACTGTCGCTCGACAGGCGCAGTGCCGAAGAGAGTGATTCCTCGGCAAGGGCACGGGCGCTGCTGCTGCTTTCGGCATGGACCGGCAAGAGCACCGCACCGACCGAGAGCAGGGCCCAGACCGGCCCGTGCGAGGTCTCGATGACGCTGTCGCGCGCCACGTTGAGGAAGCGCTCCAGCGCCACGGGCAGATCCGCCGCCGAACACTGGTTGAGGATGAAACCGAATTTGCTTCCGGAATAGCGGGCGATGCCGTCTCCGGTCCGCATCACGGCCCGCAGGCGTTCGGCCAGCGCGGCGATCACTTCGTCGGCAACCTCAAAGCCGTAGGCCTCGTTGACAACGTCGAGATTGCGGATGGTCGCCACCGCGAAAGCGCAGTGGTTTTCATTGTTCTGCGCTTCGCCAATGGCTTCCGCCAGGGCCTCGTCGAGGCGCGTGCGGTTCATCATGCCGGTCAGCGGGTCGGTGTGCGAGAGTTCACTCGGTTTCTGGTCGCGGCTGTGGCGTTCGTTGATGGGGCGCAGCAGTCCCACGGCCTCGCGCGGGCGGCCGTCCTGATCGGCAAACCAGCGGCCACGGTCTTCGACCCACATGCTGGCAAGCCCTGCCTCCTCGTCGCCCCTGATCTGGTATTCGATGTGGTAGGCAACACCGTCCCCCACATCCTCGGCGGTGCTGTTGATCACCGCGTCATAGCGGCTCGTCAGGTTGTCCGGGTGAAGCAATGCGGCAAAACGCTTTCCCGATGACAATGCTTCCAGCGACCGGTTCAGAACGGCGGCGGCCACCGGACTCCAGGCGAGCGAATCATCTTCAATGTTCCAGCGGTATGTGGCTTCGCCGGCGGCGGCGACCGCGAGACAGATGCTGTCGAGATCCTGTACCTGGCCACCGCCTGACAGGGGTCCGGCCGCAGGATTGGCGAAGGACGTGGCATTGTTGTCTGTCATTTTGCTGGTGTGCCGTCTTTGATTTGCGCCGCGGAAACTCCAGGACCGCCCGGAGACAGACCTGCAATTGCAAAGACAGGCTAAATCCACCCCGTAAATTTTTGCAGAAGGATCATGGCTAACAGGCGTTAACCAATGACTGGCCGCCTGTCATCAGAAGCCCAGCGCGAAGCCGTCCTTGCGGGGGTCCGAGCCGCCCGACAACAGTCCGCTTGCGTGATCAACCGTGATGATCTGGCCACCGCCGAGCGGTTCGCCGGCGGGAACGATTCTGTGGCCCATGGCGGTGAGGTCGCTGCACACAGACTGCGGCATGGAGGCTTCGGTCTCGACGTGTTCGCCGGATGGCACGCAGCGCGGCAGGTCGAGCGCCTCCTGGGGGTCCATGCCGAAGGCATAGCGGTTCAGCACCATGTTGAGGTGGCCCATGGGCTGGAAATCACCACCCATCACACCGAAAACCATGTCGGCCTTGCCATTGCGCGTGGCGAGGGCGGGGATGATGGTGTGAAGCGGCCGCTTGTTGGGGGCCATGACATTGGGGTGGGATGGATCGCAACTGAAACCGGCACCGCGGTTCTGCAGGGTGATGCCGGTCTTTTCGGTGACGATGCCGGAGCCGAAGCCCCAGTAAATCGAGTTTATGAAGGAGACGCAGAGGCGGTTCCTGTCGACGACCGCCAGATAAACGGTGTCGGATGGCGGCAGGGTCACGGCCATGTCGCTGGCTTTGCGCAGGTCGATGGTTGCCGCAAGGCGCTGGGCTGTGGTTTCACTCAGAAGTTCCTCCACCGGGATGGTGGCGAAGGCCGGGTCGGCGATGTGACGGTTGCGCAGGACCCAGGCCCGTTTCATCGCCTCGATGTCGAGGTGGCGGCGCTGCGGGCCCGCGGGATCAAGGTCCCTGATACCGAAACACTTGAGGATGTTGAGGGCGATGAGTACCGTGAGGCCCTGGCCTGAGGGCGGGATCTCGTGGATGCGGTGTCCGGCAAACAGCGTGGACACGGGCTTCACCCAGTCACACTGGGTGGCGGCGAAGTCCTCCAGCGTCAGCAGGCTGCCTCTTTCCTGCAGTGTCTGAACCATGTCCTGGGCGACAGGCCCGGTGTAGAAGGCATCGCGTCCGCCCTCGGCGATGGCCCTGAGCGTGGCGGCAAGGGCGGGGTAAGCCATGCTCTCGCCCATGAGAGGTGCTGCGCCGTCCTTGAGATAGTGGCGGCGCCCGCCCGGATCAGCCGCGAGCAGAGACAGATGTTCGGGCCAGTCACGGGCGACACGCGGGAGGGTGGCAACACCGCGCTCGGCCAGCTCAATGGCGGGTGCCAGGCATTGCGCGAGGGACCATGTGCCGTGGGCGCGCAGAAGTTCATCCCAGGCGTCAATGGCGCCCGGAACGGTGACGGCATGGGTGGAGTGTGGCGGGATGGATTTGAGGCCCGATCGCCCGAGCCATTCCGGGGTTGCCGCAAAGGCGCTGCGGCCAGCCCCGTTGAGGCCGAGAATCTTGCCTTCGGGCGTGGCGAGAATGGCAAAGCAGTCGCCGCCAATCCCGGTCATGTGTGGTTCGGTGACGCAGAGCACCGCGGACGCGGTGACAGCCGCATCCACGGCATTGCCGCCGGCGCGCAGGACGTCAACGGCTGCAAGCGTGGCCTGCGGCGAAGATGTTGCAGCCATGGCGGAGCGGGAGAGGGCCACAGATCGGCCCGGCCTGGAGAATTCCCTTGTCATGCCCGCAGGCTAGGCTTTTGCCGGGGCCGGCGTCCACCCCCGTTGCTCCAGCCTGAGGCGCAGATGGCAAAGTGACATTGCGCTGCAGCAATTCTGTTCGAATACTACGCAAAATGCCAATTTGTTATGCAAATTACGAATGCTAATCGATCTGACGGGAGTCTAATTCGCCCATTTTCGCTCAAATGTGTCAGGAAAACGACGGCACATCACACCAAAATCCCCCATCCAGGCCGATTTGCACCGAGAAGATTGTTACTGATTTGTGAATATTGGCTTTTTTCGTGGAATGCAAGATATGCAAAATTTGCATTTCACTTTCTGCTGCACCGCACATATCTTCCGATCGTCGAAGAAAAGAGAAAGAGCGCCGGAAGTGTTCCGGCTTGAACATCGAAAGGAGACCATCATGTTTGAAGTTCTCAAGACCCGCATTTCCGCCTGGAAGCGTTATTCCCGCACCGTCAGCGAACTCAATGCGCTGTCCAACCGTGAGCTGTCCGACCTCGGACTGGCCCGTGCCGACATTCCGCGCGTGGCCCGCGAAGCGACCCGCTAAACCCCTTCCGAGGAGCCGTCCGATGGGCAGCTTTTCATTCATTGGCCGATTTCTGGAACGCCGCGCCCGCTACAAGGGGTATCAGGCGGTCCGCCAGGCGCTCGATGGTCTCAGTGAGGCCGATCTTGCCGATATCGGGGCCAAGCGTTACCAAATGGGCCACGCGGCCCGGGTGAAGGCCTTCAAGTAAGGCCGTCACATCCAAAGTTCCTCCCGGGGCTCGTTGCCGTGCAAACGGTGGCGGGCCCCACCCTTTTTGGGGTGGGCAGTTACGAGTGGTGGGCGCGCACGGTTCGCACCAGAAGTACCACGAAGAAGGCCTCAACCGCGGCAAGCACAAGCAACGTGAAGGTGTTGGCGTCCGGCGCGCCGCTATTGATCACCAGTCCGACCACAACATCGCCGAGTTCAATGAAGACGCGAGTGGCGATCATCAGGGCGAGGAGTGCCGCGCTGTCGAGGAGCAGTGCGATGACAAGTCCCAGCACGGACCCCAGAATCCTGACGCCCGTGCTGTAGAGCCCGAATTGTTCGGAATGGCTTGTGATGCTGACGCCCGGGAAGAAGCTGCCGGGCGCCGCCATGTAAACCCAGGCAAAGAACAGCCCTGCAGCGACGAGTATCCAGCCGAATATCTTGGCGGATAGGGGAATGCGGGGGGAAAGTGTCTGCATGGAAAACCTCTGTGATGTGGGTTTGGGGCGTGGGATGACATGCGACTGTCTGGCAACTCTCTGGCACTTGCCCAATCATTCAAAAAATGAAAATCGTTCTGTCATGATATTCACGGGTTGAATGTGATGAAACGCGAACTCGGCCTGCTCGTGGTTTTTGACGCCGTTGCCCAGAGCGGTTCGGTCACAGCTGCGGCGCGGCAATTGGCACTCAGCCAACCTGCGGTCAGCCACGCCCTCAACCGGCTGCGCGACCTGACGGGTGACCAGCTGTTTGCGCGCAGCGGGCGAGGCCTCGTCGCCACGGCCCGTGCCCATGCCCTCATGGTGCCGGTGCGGGAACTGCTGGCGGAGGCCGACAGGTTGCTGCATGCCGGCCCCTTCGATCCCGCCAGGGATGTGCGGCGCATGCGCGTGGCAGCCAGTGAATATGCGATGTTGACGATCGTGCCGGCCCTGCTGCGTGAGACCAGTCGCTCGGCGCCACACGTGATGATCGAGGTGCAGCCGGTAGGCCCCGAAACCCTTTTGCATCTTGAACGCGGCATTGTTGATGTCAGTTTCTGGGGCACGACACTGCCAAAAGCCCAATTCCAGCAGATGACACTGTTCCGTGAGAATTTTGTTGGCGTCGCCCGGTCCCGGCATCCGGTGTTCGGCCAGACGTCACGGCGAGTCAGCCTGCGGCAATACCTCGCCCATCCGCATGCCGTCGTCTCGCTGGGTGATCCGGGGCGCAATGTCATTGACGAGGTGCTGGCCAGCAAAGGCCATGCCCGGCGGATTGCCGCAGCGACTCCCAGTTTCATGGCGAATCTCGCGGCCCTCTCCGGAAGCGACCTCATTGCCACCGTCCCATCCCGCCTGTGTCGCGGGCCGCACATGCGGGGACTTGCGACATTCGCGCTGCCGATGGCGGTCGACGCTTACGACTATTGCCTGATCTGGCACCAGCGCAGCACTGGCGACGCCGCCCTCGCCTGGCTGCGGGCGCGGATTGCTGCGTTGGCGTGATGCCTGCCAAAAGTCCAAAATGCCGCGCTCGAATCGCTGTTGCGAGTCTCGTTCCCATATGTTAGCTCCCGCCCGCGGCGGGATCATCCCGCACCGCAGCGTTTTGCCTTGTGCAAAGTGCTTCCCATTCATTTCAATGACTTAGGGTGCCTCCCCGGCCCCTGCGTCACACGTGAAAGATCGATCGTGGCAACGACAGATCAAGCCCAGTCCGGTGTTGCAGGCCGCTATGCCCGCGCGCTGTTTGACCTCGCGACCGAAAACAAGGCCGTGGCCGATGTCGCCAAGGCCCTTTCCGCCTTCCAGGGACTCATCGACGAATCGACCGACTTGAAGCGTCTGATGCGTTCTCCGGTCTTCAAGACGGAAGACCAGACGGCAGCGGTCGAGGCGCTGGCCGCCAAGGCCGGCATCAAGGGCCTTGCCCTCAATTTCCTGAAGGTCATGGGCGGCAACCGCCGCCTCGCCGCCGTTCCCGGCGCGATCTCGGCCTTCAACGCGCTCGTCGCCCAGTCCAAGGGTGAAACCACCGCCGAAGTCACGTCGGCGGAAAAACTTTCGGCCAAGCAGCTCGCCGACCTCAAGGCCGCGCTCAAGGCCTCCACCGGATCGGACGTCGCCATCGACGCCAAGGTTGATCCGGCCATCCTCGGGGGACTCATCGTCAAGGTGGGCAGCCGCATGGTGGACAACTCGCTTCGCACCAAACTCAATTCACTCCAAGCCGCCATGAAGGGGAGCCAGTAATGGACATCCGCGCCGCCGAAATTTCTTCCATCCTCAAGAAGCAGATCAAGGACTTCGGCAAGGATGCCCAGGTCGCCGAAATCGGCCAGGTTCTCTCCGTCGGCGACGGCATTGCCCGCGTCTATGGCCTCGACAATGTGCAGGCCGGCGAGCTTGTGGAATTCCCCGGCGGCATCAAGGGCATGGCCCTCAACCTCGAATCCGACAACGTCGGCTGCGTGATCTTCGGTTCCGACCGTGACATCAAAGAGGGCGACACGGTGAAGCGCACCGGCGCCATCGTGGAAATCCCCGTCGGCAAGGAACTGCTGGGCCGCGTGGTTGATCCACTCGGCAACCCGCTCGATGGCAAGGGTCCGATCAAGTCCAAGCAGAAAAGCCGCGTGGACGTGAAGGCGCCGGGCATCATTCCCCGCAAGTCGGTGAATGAGCCGATGGCGACTGGCCTCAAGGCCATTGACGCCCTCATCCCCGTTGGCCGCGGCCAGCGCGAACTCGTGATCGGTGACCGCCAGACCGGCAAGACCGCCATCATTCTCGACACCATCCTCAACCAGAAGCCCATCCACATTGCGGGTCCCGAGAAGGACAAGCTGTATTGCGTCTATGTCGCGTGCGGCCAGAAGCGTTCCACCGTTGCCCAGTTTGTGAAGGTGCTGGAAGACAACGGCGCCATGGAATACTCGGTGGTCATCGCCGCCACGGCCTCTGATCCGGCCCCGTTGCAGTATCTCGCACCCTTTGCCGGTTGCGCCATCGGTGAATATTTCCGTGACAATGGCATGCACGCCCTGATCGCCTATGACGATTTGTCGAAGCAGGCCGTGGCCTACCGCCAGATGTCGCTGCTGCTGCGCCGCCCGCCGGGCC
>CALMZX010000082.1 GCA_937870685.1 uncultured Alphaproteobacteria bacterium | reverse complement strand
ACGGTCAGCCAGGGAAACGACGAGTAGGATTGAAACACCATGCCCCGCCTGCGGTCGGGGCGAGATACAGGTTCACCGTCAAGGCGAATTGTTCCTGAAGTCGGCAGGTCAAGACCGCCCACCATGCGCATCAGTGTGGTCTTGCCACAGCCGGAGGGACCGAGAAAAACCACCAGCGAGTTACGGTCAATGCCGAGGTTGGTCTCGGACACAACGGGCACACCACCGAACTGTTTGGTGATGCTTTCCAGACTGACGTAGGGTTTTGCCATCGACAGCCTCAGAGATACTTGAACATGCGGCGATGAAGCATCCGCAACAATTGGTCCGTGACCAGGCCGATGACACCAATCACCACCACGCCCGCCATGACCTCAGGCGTTTTCACATAACGACGCGCTGACCAGATGACAAAGCCCAGCCCTTGATCTGCTGCCACGATTTCGGCGAGCACCAGGTAGGTCCAGCACCAACCAAGCGTGATGCGGAGATTGTCCACAAGCGTGGGCCCCATGGCCCTGAGTGCCACATCAGTCAGCACATTGCGTGGCTTCGCACCGAGTGTAAAGGCAACTTCCACATATTCCTGGGGGACGCGGCGCATGTCGTCTGCCACAAGCAGTACGAGCTGGAAGAAGGTCCCGAGCCAGAGCAGGAAAATTTTCGTCGTTTCTCCAACACCGAACCAAATGATGGACAGGGGCACGAGGGCCGGAACCGGAAGATAGCGGATGAAGTCAATGCTTGGTTCGAGTGCCGCGCCGACAATGCGGTAGCTGCTCATCAGGATTCCGATTGGAATTGCCATCGCGGCGGCAATGGCAAAGGCCAGCAGCACGCGGACAGTGGAAACAGCAGCATGCCAGAGCAGCGATTGCTGCGTGGTCATGGTCCACAGGGCTGCCACGACCGCGCTTGGCGCAGGCAGGAATTGGGGCGCGACGAGCCCGGCCCGCGCCACAACTTCCCAGATCACAAGCAATCCGGCAGCCATGATACTGCCGAGTAGAAGGTCCGCCTTGGCGGAACTCTTCCCCCGGAAAACCAGCAAGTCACCCCACATGATCAGGGTGTAACGGTGTTGATGACAGAGTTGTCGATCTGCTGGTTGGAGTCGAGTTTGTTGTCGGCTGCACCATTCTCGAGATTGAGCTGCATCACTTCATCAAAGATGTCATGCAGCTTGCCGCGCTCGCCGGTCTTGCCCAGATAGGCTTGCGCATCGGCAAGCGAAGTGTAGGCCAGGCTTGTGGCAAGCGTGTCCTTCACGTCCGCAGGGGTAAGGCCGAAATGGCCCGCCGCCAACTCGGCATACTTGTCAGGCTCGGCCTTGCTGTACTCAACAGCCTTGTAGATGCACTTGAGAAAGCTTGCATACTTCTTCGGATTCGCGGCCAGATCATCCTTGCGTGCCGTAATGACGTCGATGATGATGCCTGGATAGTCTTTCGAGGAGAGCAGCACCTTGGCACCGGCACGGGTGGAAGCTTTCACCGCCTGGCTCATGAAGGGTTCGTAGGTTGCCACGGCAGCAATCGAGGAATCGGCAAAGACCGCTCCAGTGTCGGCTGTGGCGATGTCCTTCACCTGCAGGTCAGAAAGCTTCAGGCCCTGCTTCTTGAGTTCAAGCTGGAGCAGCAGGCGGGACGGAATATTGGGTTCGGCGGCAATTGTCTTGCCCTTCAGGTCGGCAACAGACTTGATGGCTTCATCGGCGATCACGCCGTCACCTCCCACCGATTCATCGATGGTTCCAATGATGACGCCAGGCGTGGCCTCATCACGCGGGCGGCCTTGATGTTCACCCACGGTGCGCATGTCCACCTCGATGTCGCCCCGGGCATAGGCCGCCAGAACGTTGGAGCGGTCATCTTCGAACTTGTAGTCCACCTCGAGGCCTTCTTCCTTGAAGCAGCCGAGATCATTGGCGACGTGAACCGGCGCAAACCCCAGCCAGGTGGGTGCCAGCATGCGTATGGTTTCCGCAGAATGGGCTGGTGCGCTGAAGGCCGTTGCGGTCAGCAGCAATGCTGCGCCAAGTTTGCAGGCCGAATGCAATGATGCAAAATAACGGGTGGTCATGAAGCTTCCTCCGAAGTCAGGGTTTTTCTTTTGACGGGAGAGTGGAACTTTTTTACATTCATTTCCATCTGCATTTTTGGATTGTTACATTGAAATTCATCAATGTGGATTTAGGGAGAGCCTCGCCATGCGCCGCCTCGACAATATCGATCTGCGCCTGCTTCGTGTTTTCGTGGTACTCGTTGATGCAAATGGCTTTTCCGATGCGCAGATAACGCTCAATCTTTCCCAGTCGACACTGAGCACCCATCTGGCCGAACTCGAAAAGCGGGTCGGAGCCAAGCTTTGCCTGCGCGGTCGCCACAAGTTTCGCCTGACCAATGTGGGGCAAGCGACGTATGACGCGGCCCGCAAGCTCTTTTCTGACATCGATGATTTTCAGAGCCGCATATCAGCGGTGAGCCGCGGAATCACCGGGCGCTTGAAGATTGGTGCTCCTGAGGGCGTGTTTACGAGCCGGCATCTCGGTGTGCAGAAACTCATTGCCCGCCTCATGAAGCCCGACTCTGATATTTTCGTGGATCTGGTTCTTGGCACGCCTTCTGAACTCGAGCAGCGTCTGGCCGATGGCGACCGTGACATTGTAATTGGCCCGCTCACGCAGAAGCTTGACGGCATCATCTACCAGCCCTTTTATCAGGAGCCGCACTATCTGTACTGCGGGAAGGGCCATCCCTTGTTCAATCGCCGGGACACTGCCATTACCCAGGAGGTCATCGATTCAACACGCTTTTCAGTGCGGGCCTACCGGCAATTTGACGATCTCTTTCGCGTCGGTCATCCGCGTGCGGCAGCATCCATCATGCAGATGGAAGCCCAGCTGATGATGATTCTCTCCGGAAATTTCATCGGCTTCCTGCCTGATCACTATGCCGATCGTTGGGTCAAGGACGGCATGATGCGGGCAATCAAGCCGCGCACCTACACATTCCGTTCGCCCCATAACATTGCTTTCCGCAAGAGCGACGCGGACCGCCCGGTCATCCAGGCATTTCTCGAATGCCTTCCGAAAAACAGCCCACAATGATGCAAGAAGGATTGCTTCCATGATCAGGAACCCTGTCCCGTGGCCCAACGGCGCGAAAGTGGCCTGCGCCATTACCTTCGACATGGACGCCGACAGCCTTGTCCATCTTGAACACCCGAAGGACTCTTACAAGCGTGTCTCGACAATCTCGATGTTGAGATACGGGCCAGAAGTCGGCGTGCCTCGCATTCTGGAAAGTTACCGCCGCTATGGCCTCAGGCAGACGTTTTTCGTTCCTGCGTGGTGCGTGGAACAGTATCCGCGTGCGGTTGAGGCAATGGTCCGGGACGGTCACGAAGTTGGCTTCCACGGCTACATTCATGAAGCGCCCAACTCACTTTCGCGCAGCGATGAACATTACTGGATGCAGCGTTCCATCGCGGCTATCGTGAAGCACACGGGCCAGCGCCCGCGCGGCAATCGCTCTCCGCTCTACAACTTCTCGGACAACACCGCAGACCTGCTGATTGAGGAGGGATTTCTGTATGACTCATCGCTGATGGGCGATGATGTGCCGTACATCCTGCAGACGGGCAAGGGCGAGCTGGTCGAACTTCCGGCCAACTGGGCGACCGATGACTGGCCACCGTACGTGCACGCCATCGACCTGAACTATGTGATGCAGATTGTTTCGCCGGAGCGCGCCATGGAAGGTTTCATGGCTGAGTTCGAAGCCATGCGCCAGGCGGGTGGCGGACTGTGGATCGGCATCTGGCATCCCTTTGTCAGTGGCCGACTCTCGCGCTGGCTCAGGGTGGAGAAGATGATCGAATACATGCTGGGCACGGGTGAGGTCTGGTTTGCAACCCTTGAAGAGATCGCCAGACACATCCAGTCCTGCCGCAAGGACGGCACCTATTCGCCTCGCGTGGATCAGCTTCCATACTACGCAGGTGAGGTGAATCCGAAGCGGCCTTCCGAAGCCGGAAGCAGCAAGTGAAGGCAGGCTGACTTGCGGCATCACCGTCACGCAGACGACCGATCTTCTCCCTGACCGGACTGGAATGGACTAGACTGGGCAGATGCACTCGCCCCGGTTGGCCTGATTGTCCCGCACAAAACCCCAACCGCCCGGCATCGTGTCGGGCGTTGACGTTTCTGGGTTTGGACAAGCGCTGTCAATATTGCCTTTACGGAGGCACCAATTGCGCCCGGTGCGAACCAGTCTCCACTTTGTGATGGAAGCTTCTCGTTTCGTCCGGCGCATAGGTTTTAAGAAAGGAGAATTGGAGGATCTGAGACCGCAGCCAGAATTGCCTCCAGATGCCCGAGCGGAGACCGCTCCAGAGACCAATCAGCTGCTCACAGACACGAAAAGCCTGTTGGAGGAAGGCCAATCTTCAAAACCGGTGGAAATCACGGCTCTCACAGGACTGCCTGGTGAAGCAAGTGGGGATCGAACTTGGCCAACATTTGACTGGACTTCGCCCGCAACGGAAGCGTTGCTGTGCGCAGATGGGAGTTCTGGCGGTCAGGTCCAGATCCCCAACAGATATAACCTCGCCCCGGCACCCGCCTGATGCGGGAGTGGCAGGGCACGTCCCATGTGGTTGATGGCACGGCGACCGGCTTCCGCTGGATTGGTGAGTCATATGACTCGCTTTCCGCTGTGGCGTTGGCAATCACAGGGGCAAGGTGGTCAGGTCCGAGGTTCTTTCGCCTATGACCAGCCAACGGCACGAGGGCTGGGCACTGGCCAGGAGGACCTATGATGACGGCGGCTACTCAGGTGGCAGCATGGAGCGCCCTGCCCTTCAGCAGCTGCTCAGGGACATCCAGGCGGGACATGTGGATGGGAGGCCCTCCCCCATTGGGCTACGATGTGCGGGACAAGAAGCTGGTGATCAGCGCAGTCGAGGCTGAGCAGGTCCGCAAGCTGTTTGCCGCCTACCTCGAAGTGGGGTCCGTAAAACGCAGAGGTGTGGAAACGCATCTGATCCTCGGCGATGGCAAGACAGGCACTGCCAACATCGACACCAACCTCATACATCTTGTAGCCAAGGCGAGGCGATGGTTTGATGACCTCAGCAGCGGCAACATTGCGTCGGTGAACGCCATTGCCGAACGCGAGAACCTTCCCGCCAACGAAGTGAGCCGCCGCCTGCCACTGGCTTTCCTGTCCCCCACCATAGTCTCCGCCATTCTAAGAGGTGAGCAACCCACCTCCCTCACCGCCACTCAGCTCTTGCGTCTGAGGGACCTGCCATTGGGCTGGCCTGACCAGGCCGAGGTACTGGGCTTCACCGCACCCTGACATCTGTCACCACAACTGCCCCACTCATAAAGCTGTGCTAAAGCGGTCCTGTGATGTCCCGGGAGCACGCGGAACCATGGATCATGAGTCGATGGATCTGATGCAGTCCCACCACGGTCTGGCACTCGAATTGCGAGAACAGAGACGAATGCCACAAATCCGAGTCTCCACCGCTACAGAGACGGTCTCATTGCCAGACCATGGGGCAAGAACGCGCGTATTGGCGGGAAAAGTGGCCCTTGCCCGCGAGCCCGCGAAAAATGCCGCGCACAGGGAGACTGAATGGTGGGCCCGGCAGGACTCGAACCTGCAACCAGACGGTTATGAGCCGTCAGCTCTAACCATTGAGCTACAGGCCCCACCAGCCCCATCGAGGGCAGTCGCTTGCTAACTGATTTTCGCAACAATGGCCAGACGCGACGCAGCTTTTTGAACCGTCACGAACCCGTGCTAAAGGCCCGTCATGAAGGACCATGATGTGTCGCCCGAGGCTGCAGTTGCGGCCGTCATTTCACTGCATGCCGAATCCACCGTTGCCCGGAAGGCCGGGCTGGAGCGTTACCTCAAGACCAGACGGGCCCCCAGAGATGAAAAGGTAGTGGTTCACCGTAGTTAACCCATAGGGTCGTCCGATGCAGAACGATCGTAACCTCGACATGGCACTGCAAAGAGCGTTGAAGTCTTACCTGATTGGATCGGCATTGTTGTCATACGTGTTTTATCTGGCCATCCCGCCATCTGGTTATGGCGTTTCTCTGTTCTGGCAATTTTTGTCATCTATCCATCAAACGACGTTTATCCATCAAACGACGTTTTTGCCGCGATGGGACGCAAGAATTGATCCGGGACCTGGCGCGAAAGGGAGAGATGGGAAGGATAAAATGACGTGTCACCGCAATTCGACGTTTCACCATAGATCGTTGTTGGGAGCATAGAGGGTTCTTATGGTTTGGGCAGGACGGACGGACTTGAAGGATTTCGTGTTGGTCTGGGATGACCCAAGGGCGAGACCTTCACCAGTTGTCACTCACGTTCCAACAGGCATTCAACTTTGGGAAACCAGAGACAGCGCACAGTATGACGCAACGAGATATTTGGACTTTGGGATCTTGGGATCAAACGGCTGGCAGGCAAGAACAGAACACGGCGCAAGATTTATTCTCGTCGATTTAACAGATAAACTGGGGATACCTCGTGACGCTTTCGAAGAGCTTGACGCTTTCCGGCGCGCCCACGGCCAACATTTTTTTGTGCATCTCCCCGTGAAAGACATGGGGGCCCAACAAACACCATGGAATAACAGACTGGTTGAACTGTACTGCAAGCTGTCACTCATCAGTATGGACGCTTCCGATTTTCAAAGGGGATTGCCTCCCTGTCCAGATGTTATTGAGTTCTGCCCGAAGAACCTTCCGAAACACCTTCACCGCACCATGAAAAACATTGTCCCACCAACATTCGAGTCTTGAGCAATTTCCTCGAATTACGGTGACGAATTACGGTGACACAATTATGCAATTACGCAATTACGGTGACACGTCACTCATTTGACGCCATGGGTTCCGCCTGACCCCGCGCTTGCGTCTGCCTGCGCCCGGTGCCTTTCGCCGCCCCCTGTCGCAACAAGCTCCACCTCCCATTCCCCCCTTTTTGATCCGTCACAAAGCCGTGCTATAGGCCCGTCATGAAGGACCATGATTTGTCGCCCGAGGCTGCCGTTGAGGCCCTCATCTCACTGCATGCCGAAGCCACCTCTGCCCTCAAGGAGGGGCTGGAGCGTTACCTCAAGACGCGTCAGCCCCCCAGCGATGAGGAGCGCGCCGCCTTTTGCTATCCCGAACTCATCGTCACCTACGAGGCCGATGGCCTGCAGCCCAACATCTCGCGCGCCTACGCCACCTTCCGCAGTCCCGGCACCTATGCCACCACGGTGACCCAGCCCGGCCACTTCGCGCCCTATCTTCTGGAGCAGTTGCGCTATCTCGTGCGCGACTATGGCGCCAGGCTGCGCGTGCGCCACTCCGCCCAGGAAATCCCCTACCCCTACGTGCTCGACAAGGGCGACGACCTCGGCGCCGGCGGCGTCTCGGCGGCGGAACTGGCGCTGCATTTTCCCGTGCCGCGTTTGGCGCTGGTGGGCGATGAGGTGGCCGACGGCACCTATGCCGCGCAGGAGGGCGAACCCCTGCCGCTGTCGCTCTTCGATGCCGTGCGCATCGACTATTCACTGAAGCGCCTGCAGCACTATACGGGCGCCCACTGGTCCCACACCCAGCCGTGGATCCTGCTCACCAACTATCACCGCTATGTCGACCAGTTCGTGCAATGGGGCATCGCCCGCCTGCGCGAGGACGGACCCTACGAGGCGCTGCACCTGCCGGGCGGCCTCTCCATCCGCCGGGGCATGGGCGAGGCGGAGGCGCTGAAGATCGTCGATGACAGCCCCTGGCACCGCTTCCAGATGCCGGCCTATCACCTCACCCGCAACGATGGCAAAGGCGGCACCACGCTGGTGAACATCGGTGTCGGCCCTTCCAACGCCAAGACCATCACCGACCATCTGGCCGTGCTGCGCCCCGATTGCTGGCTGATGATCGGCCATTGCGGCGGGCTTCGCCAATCGCAACGCATCGGCGACTATGTGCTGGCCCACGGCTATTTGCGCCAGGATCACATCCTCGATTCCCTCGTGCCGCCGGACATTCCCATTCCCGCCCTTGCCGAAATCCAGGTAGCCTTGCAGGCCGCCGCGGCGGATGTGACGGGCGAAAAGGGCGAGGCCCTGAAATCACGCCTGCGCACCGGCACCGTCGTCACCAACGACGACCGCAACTGGGAACTGCGCTGGACGCCGGAAAGGAAGCGCATCAACCTCTCGCGCGCCATCGCCGTGGACATGGAATCCGGAACCATCGCGGCGCAAGGCTACCGCCTGCGCGTGCCCTATGGCACGCTGCTCTGCGTTTCCGACAAGCCGCTGCATGGCGAAATCAAATTGCCGGGGGCCGCGAATGCGTTTTACGACCGCGCCGTGGGCGAACACCTGCTGATCGGCCTTGCCGCCGTGGAGCGCCTGCGCAACGACCGCGCCGGACTGCACTCCCGCAAGCTGCGCAGTTTCGACGAGCCACCTTTCCGCTGACGCCGCCCTATTTCAGCCGCAGTTTATTCCTAGATACCGTTCCAAGGAGAACGTCCTACATGCTCACGCGCCTTTTCGCCGCCCTCACCATCGCCACCCTTCTCTTCACCCCCGCCCTTGCAGACGAGAGCAAATTGAACCGCACATTGTCCATCACCGGCACCGGCGAAGTCCGCGCCGTACCTGACCTCGCCACCATCACGCTGGGCGTCATGTCGTCTGCCGCCACGGCGCAGGAGGCACTCGCCGCCAACACCAAATCCATGACCGACGTGATGACGCTGCTGCGCCAGCAGGGCATTGCCGACCGCGACATCGCCACCTCCAACTTCAACATCTCGCCGCGCTACGACTATGGCCAGGGCGGCACGCAGGCCCCGAAGGTGACGGGCTATGACGTCTCCAACACCGTGACCCTGACCGTGCGCAAGATCGATGCGCTGGGCGACCTGCTCGACAAGGCCGTGACTGCGGGATCAAACCAGGTCTATGGCATCGCCTTCTCGGTATCGGAGCCGGAAGCCCTGCTCGACGCCGCCCGCAAGGAAGCCGTGGCCGATGCCCGCCGCAAGGCCGAAATCTATGCCGCTGCCGGCGGCTTCACCCTGGGCGACATCGTCTCGCTCTCCGAAGGCGGCGGCTACCGCCCGCCCATGCCGGTGGTCATGAAATCCGCCATGTCAGCCGATGCCGCCGCCGTGCCGGTGGCGCAAGGGGAACAAGCCCTGACAATCGATGTCAGCATTGTCTGGTCGATCAAGTAATCGATCTTGCGACGCGAGCATGGGCTGATAGGTTCGGCCCATGCCCTTTCACGTCCGCGATCCCTGGCGCGTCCAGTATTTCGAACATGTGTCCTGCCCCGCCGATGTGCACATCCCCATCGACGACATCGACTGCTGGGAGTGGTTCCCGGAGTATCGCTACATCTATGACAAGCTGCATGTGGCCCGCAGCCAGAACGTCGCCTGCGGCACGGCTGATGATGTGCCGCAGCACTTCCCCGTCTTTGCCAAGCCGCGCGTCAACCTCAAGGGCATGGGGCTGGGCAGCCGCGTGATCCGCAGCAGCGCGGACTTTGCGGCGCACATGACGCCGGACATGATGTGGATGGAGCTGTTCTCCGGGCCCCACATCTCCACCGATGCCGCTGTCGTGAAGGGCAAGGTGGAATGGTTGCGCCACGCCGAAGGCATTCCCTGGCACGACGGCACGTTCCAGCACTGGATCATCCACACGCAGGATGATGGCCCGCTGACCCGCATGCTGGTGCAGTGGATTGCCCGCGAACTGCCACGCTACACCGGCATGATCAACATCGAGACCATCGGCGGCCGCATCATCGAGGCGCAGATCCGCTTTGCCGACCAATGGTGCGATCTCTACGGCCGCGACTGGTTCAACGCCGTGGTGATGCTTTATGGCGAAGGCCGCTGGCCACTGCTGCACCACGCCATGCGCGAAGGCTGCTCCGTTCCCCTCTTCGCCCGCCACGGCAACGTGCCGCCACACCCCACGGCGGAACAGCAAGCGAAAATCCGCGCCCTGCCCCACGTCTCAAGCCTGCAGATCACCTATCACGAAGCCAAAGACGGCAAGTCCCACCCCATGCCACCCGGCGGCTTCCGCCTGGGCATCGTCAACGGCTGGGACCTGCAGGCGTGCCTGCGCGCACGGGAAAAACTGGCGCGGTTGTTTCCGGGGGTGGAGGTGATGCTGCCGGGGTGAGGGGGAATTGGTGCTTTCTCGCTGTCGTTGACTGGTTGTTTGCTAGTGTGAATTTCGAAGAACGTATCCGTTGTACATGGCGATAAACGGGAGGAAACACATCACGACCCGCATCGAGAGCATCCACATTTTCAGCACCCCCACCGGGATGAATTTCGGAAGATTCTTGAATGATGTTGCGAAATACCTGTTGCCACTGTCCTGATGAAGATCCCAGTTGTGGTTCCTGTAAAATCTTATCTCCGTGGACAGATGAAAAACAGCTCTTAGGTTGAAAACAACGAATGCCGTCAACACACCAACTGCCAAAAATTCACTCGTACTCATGGAAGCATCACACCAAACAGAGTTGCCACATGTGATTTTCATTGAATGTTCAACGTCTGTTGAGTTGTTGCATTGGTTTGCCGCAAGAGTCAATTTGGCACTGTCTATGCAGAGCACCGAACACTGTCACATGCACCTCTGGGAAACAGGCAAATGTTGAATGGCGTGTGCTCAGGCTCACTCAATCAAAAGCCAAATCCCTGTCATCCCGGCGAAGGCCGGGACAGGGCTTTCTCTCAATGGTCCAACCGAAACCAAGCCCAACCCCTGCCGCAGCCTGTCGTCGCGGAGGGAGGAGGCCGAGGTGACGGCTATTGGGGAACGGTAAAGCTCGATGCATCTGAGAATGATGACGTGTCACTGTCTTTTTTTTGAGAGTCCGGAAACTGGAGGCAGACTTGAAGAAACTCGTCCGCAGACTGTTGGTTCACTATGACCACTATGGAGTAGTCGCAGCGTTTGCTTGGCTTGCTGCCTGCAACGGCTTGCTGGCAGCCACACTCATCCCGGCGGAAATGTTGTTTTCAAACGTCATAAAGATAGAGCCGCCGATTTCCGTCTTTTGCTCGATGTTCCTGCTCTCCCCGATGGTGATCTACGTCGCCCCAACATATTGGTCCACTGTGTTTCTGATTGCTGAATCAATGTGGATGTTCTTGGGTATTCACGAGTTCCAAGGATGGGAGCCCCACCGATTTCGAAAGTTGATTGGCCGTCTGGTTGACGAGAGGTTGTGAGAGCCAGAAGGTTACAGATGAAGTTGGCTATTCGGAAACGCACCGTCCTAACTGCAGCAGTAGCAATTCCGCTTGCCACAGTTGTCATTTACGTCATCGCAATGATGATATTCAGTCCTCTCGGACTGGATGTACCAACTCCCATATCAACAGAAATCATCGTGACTACATGGGCGGTCGGCTTCGCAGTATTGTCTCTGATATGGATGATAGCGATATTGTCGATTTTTGCATCGCTTACGACTCTGCTTTTCATTGCCCAGATGGGTGTGGTTGCTTTTGTCGACTGGTCAGGAAATCCCTTCCGTTGGCTTTTGTGGCGGGAGTTGTCAGAGAAAATTGATGAGGAAATGAATGCTGCAAGCGGAGGGTTGGACAGGGTCACATAGGCAATTTCAGGCGTGGGACTTTCTCTCAAACCTCCAATCCCAAGCCAAGCCCCGGCCTTCGCCGGGGTGACGGGACTAGGGGATTGATGATGCCAGAGTGAAAAAGAAGTCGGTGATCATTCATACATCTTGTTCAATCTCGCCAGCCCGCACCGCCATTCGCGTTAACGTGGAGTTGTCAAACCACACGCCAGAGTGGTTCTCCCCTGACTTGAATGTGGTGACATGATGGACCTGAACCCGGTTCGACGATTGCTCGGCGTCAAGCTCAAGCCGCAATTTTTTGCACCCGTCATGAAAGGCCCGCCGGGCAACCCCGAATACTTCATGCTGCTGCACAGGCCCGGACAATGGCCGAAGCATGACTGGACCTCAAAACATTTCGTCCCGGCAACAGAAGACGAAATGCGTCTCTTCACCCTGCGTCGTCAGCGCTACGGGGAACTGTTTCCGGGATTTCTCGATTCGAACCCCGGCAGCCGTTTTGGTTTCCGCTATCCGAACGCGAGACTGGACCCGGACCACATGCCGAAGTCCATGCTTCTGAAGAAGAAGGTCATACTCGACGAGTATCTGATGCCTGGCCTGAGCCTCGACCACGATCCGGCAAAGCGGTTCAGCGATGCCTTTCTGCTGGTCAGAAAAGAGATGAAAGATGCAATCCAGTCGTTGGACAGCGATCTCTGCCAGTTCTTTCCATTCTCGTTCCGGCTGAAGACAGGTGAAGTGACCGAAGAGTTTTTCATCATGCATGTCCCCAACCGGCCAACCGCAGACATTGTGATGGAGAAATCAGGTGCAACGAAGCAGTTTCGCGACAGGGAGGTCATGAAGAACGGGCTCCCCGAAGCGTATTGGACTCCACCCAGTGAGGATATCATCAGGAAGGGCCTGCTGGTCATCAAACGGCCTTCAGCGCCGGAAAAGCCGCTGTACTTCTGCGACCGTTGGATGATCTTCTCCAGAGCCTTGGCAGAAAAGATACGCCCGCAAATTCCCAAGGTTGACGATCTCTATCCGGTTCATGTTGACGGGGACGCCTGAACAGGAATAGCGCAGGCCGGGGCGCGGCTTTCCCACAAATATCCCAACCCACAGTCCGTCATCCCGGCCCCCGCCTTCGCGAGGACGGGCTACGGCCGGGACAGGGCTTCACTCAACCGATCGAACCCAAGCCCAGCCCCGGCCTTCGCCGGGGTGACGGGTATTGGTGTGGGTGCGGAAGAGAAACTTGGCCTCACACCACCGCCCAGCTCCGGCCCGTTTCCTCGAAGACATGCAACTCGCCCAGCGAGATGTCGAACCAGGCGCCATGCACGGTGACTTCGCCCTTGTTTTCGCGCATGCGCAGCCACGGGAAGGTGCGGAGGTTGGCGAGGGAGTGTTCCACCGAGGCGCGTTCCACCGCCAGCAGCAGCGTGTCGTCTCCGTGCGCGTGGTCGTGATCGTGGCGCACGGCTTCGGCCACGTCCTTCACGTCCGACATCCACTTGCCGATAAAATCGCCCGCCGAGAGCGGATCGCCGCCTTCCACCACGGCGCGGATGCCGCCGCAGCGGCCATGGCCCATGACCACGACATGCTTCACGCCGAGCGCGATGACGGCGAATTCGATGGCCGCACTGGTCGCGTGGTGCTTGCCATCCGGTGCATAGGGCGGCACGAGATTGGCGACATTGCGCATGACGAAAATCTCGCCCGGCCCCGCATCGAAAATCGTTTCGGGTGCGGCGCGGGAATCGCAGCAGGCGATGATCATGACAGTAGGTTTCTGCACGCCGGTGCCCAGGCGCGCGTAGCGTTCGGATTCCTCGGCGTAGCGGCCGCTGCGGAACTTGGCGTAACCATCAAGAAGGCGTTTGGGGAATGTCATGGCCGTCCTTCAGCACATCATTGCAGGTCGATCAAATGAGCCTTTGGCAAGGTGGAAACGCCGGGCTGTTCGCGCCAGTGCTGGAAGGTGCGCACACCACCTTCCTTCCGCGCCACTGCCAGCAGGTCGAGATCGAGCTTTGCCGTCACCCATTGCGGCTTGTTCATCTCGCCAAGGGCAATGACACCATCGGCCGGAAAGCCCCGGTCGGGCGGGGCGAATATGCCGGACATGCCCACGTTGTTCTCCACCGCCGTGCAGAAAGGGGCGGAGCCGACACACGGGCTGTGCACGGTGTAAACCTGGTTTTCCAGCGCCCGCGCCGCAGCCCCGGTGCGCACCCGCCAGTAGCCCCATTCGGTTTCGGTGTTGGAGGGCGCGAGGATGATCTCCGCACCCGCTTCCGCCAGCGCGCGCGCCAGCAGCGGAAACTCGATGTCGTAACAGATGACAAGGCCCACCTTGGCGATGCCGATGTCGAAGACCTTGAAGTCACGCCCGCCCGTGATCCGCCACGGGTCCCGCTCCCATGGCGTCGGCATGATCTTCGTGAAGCTCTCCGTCTTGCCCGATGGCCCCGCCACCTGCGCGATGTTGAAGCGCGTGCCGCCGCGCACGCATGGGGCACTGCCCGCCACGATCATCACGCCATGCTTCCTGGCCAGCGCCTGATGCAGGTCAATGATTTCGTCCGTGTACTGAGAAACTGCCG
Organism: uncultured Alphaproteobacteria bacterium; assembly: GCA_937870685.1. GTDB lineage: Bacteria > Pseudomonadota > Alphaproteobacteria > Rhizobiales > Aestuariivirgaceae > Aestuariivirga. The sequence goes on along the minus strand of CALMZX010000082.1, from coordinate 11,064 downwards.
CGATGCTGCCCTGCAGATCAGTGCCCTTGCCGCCGATGGCGGAGAGTTCCATGGCCGCATATTCCGGGAAGACCAGCACCTGCGCGCCTTGCCCCACGGCGTCCTCCACCCAACGCGTGACCTTGCCCCGCCACTGCGCGAGGGAAGTGACTTCATCCAGCGGATATTGCGCCGAAGCGACGGTGACAAAGCGGCTCACAGGTCCCTCATCCAGAATTGCATGGGTTTCAGCGTATCATGGGGCTCGCCGATGTCACGCCAGGAAAATTCCGTCGTCAGGCCGTCGACGGGCGCATAACCACGCTTGCGCCAGAACGGATCGAGCGGGGCATAGCCGGAGGGCCGCGCCGGATGATCCTGAGGCCGCTGAACGGCACAGAAGGTGGCGTGAGACGCGCCCAGCTCGCGCCCCTGTTCCTCGCGCAGGTCGAAGAAGCGGTGCCCCGCGCCCTGCCCGCGACAGTCCGGCAGCAGCACGGATTCGGCGCAGTAGAAGATGCGGTTCACATCCAGCCCGCGCGCGCTGAAGGGTGCCTTGAATGCATCATGCTCCGCCGCCAGCGGGCACCCTGTGGCCGCCCCCACCACGCGCGCGCCATCCCGCGCCACAACCACAACAGCGCCATCGCTGGCAGCAAAGCGGGCGAGGTAGTCACGCTCATAGTCAAGCGTGCCGTCATAGAGATAGGGAAAGTCGCGGAAGACAAGAATGCGCAGCCGCGCCACGTCATCGAGAACGGATGCGACGGCGGGGCCGGTGAGGGAGGTGTAGGTCAGCATGGGTGGCAGGGGTCACTTGCCCAGCACCTGCCGGGTCCAGTCCTTGAGATTGTAGTGCGTGGTGACGCGCGTGATCTTGCCCTTCTTCACCTCGAAGAAAGTGCCGACGCGCAGCTTGTAGGTCTGACCTTTCGCCTTGGGCAGGCCGGGATCGGTCTTGAGATATTTGCCCTTGAGCTTGAACTCGGCAGCAGCGCGGCTGCCATCCGTGTTGGTCATGATCACGATGTCCGAAAGCGTCTCCTTGTAGGAGGAATTCATGTGAGCGAGGAAGGCCGCGAACTTGTCCTTGCCCTTGCGCGCCTCGCCCTGGCTCACGTCATGCACGAAGCCCGTGCCCAGGCAGGCCAGCATGCCATCCACGTCCTGTGCATTGAAGGCGGCGTAGTAACGGCTGATGAGTTTGCGGGTTTGGGCAGCAGACATGGTTTTCTCCTTGTTTCAGCTGCACTAACCGGAAAGCCCCCCGCCCTTCAAGCCTCACTTCAGCTTCTTCGGGTTCAGCGCCTTCTCCAGTTTCTTCTCTTTCCCGCGCTCGTCCCATACCGAGGCAAGAAAGCATTCCTGGGCATATTTCGCCTGCCCCTTGCAGAAGGCGGTCAGAGCCGCCACCACGGCGGCCTCGTTGGGGGCACCGCACACGGTTTCGGTCCAGTGCACCTCGCCCGTCGTCACCCCCATGGAGCCGGACCAGCCGCGCCCGCAGGCCGAGGTGATGATGCATTCGTCACTGCCGGAGGCCTTGCGGCATTTCTCCAGCGCGCATTCGGCGGCGGACACGGCGTCACCAAGAAAGCAGACCTCAAAGGCCTGTTCCGGCGCGATGGCTGCCGCGAAGGACATCATCGGCGCCTGCTCCCCCGTTTCCTCCTGGGCCAAGGCGGGTTCAAGGCAAAGAACAGGCAACAGCAGCAGCGCGGCAAGATGAAAGTGTTTCATGAAACTCTCCGGTTTCCCCCGCCCGCGACGTTAGCCCGCTTGTTTCCGTTGTCAAAGACAGGCTAAGCGCGAGGGCATCATGAGCAGCATCACCACCCATTTCCCAACCCACATCTACCGCGCCGACAAGGCCGGCCCCGACACGCTGACAGCCGAACTGGAAGTCGCCGCCCTCTCCCTCAGCCGCGACGACATCGCCGGCATCAGGTGGTGCGAGAAGCACGGCTACAACGGCTACACGTCTTACGCTTCCCTGAATGACCTCTCCTGGCGCATGCCTGCCTTTGCCCGGTTGGAACGCATCCTCGACCGCCATGCGCTGGCCTTCGCCAAGGCCTTGCACTGGGACATCAAGGGCGGCAGGCCCGTCTGCGACTCGCTCTGGGTGAATGTCCTGCCGGAAGGCGGCAGCCACACCGGCCACATCCATCCCAACAGCGTCATCAGCGGCACCTACTATGTGAAGGTGCCGGAGGGCGCAGGCCCCATCGTCTATGAAGACCCGCGCCTCGCCCGCATGATGGCCGTACCGCCGCGCAAAAAGAACGCGCCGCCGGAGTTCCAGTCCCATGTCAGCATGCGGCCCGCGCCCGGTTCCATGCTCATGTGGGAAAGCTGGCTGCGCCACGAGGTGCCGCTCAACCGCGCCGAGGGCGAACGCATCTCCGTCAGCTTCAACTATGTGATCGGCGACGCCAAGGGCTGACAGCGGCTCTTGACGGTCTGCGCATTCCTGCCATTCTCCCGCCTGCCGGGGGTGGGAGGGAACCCATCATGACATACCTGAAGTGCTGTGCCGCAGCGCTGCCCCTGCTTGCCACACTGGCTTTCGCCGCACCCGCCTCGGCCTGGTGCGGGGCCATTGAACAGAGCGCCACAAGCCACAACGTGCAGAAAGCGAATTTCCGCGCCAACCGTGCCGTCGACAAGCAGGTCCGCAAGCTGCGCCGCGAGAACGGGCGCAAGCTCGTGCTCTCGGAACGCCAGTCGGCCTGTGTCGGCGGAGCGCTCGCGATCGATGCTAACGGCAACGAAATCGTCGGACCTTCGCGCTGCACGGTGACACAACCCTTCTGCGTCAATCCCTGATTCAGTCCCCAAGCCTGTGCGCCGGCTCATCCGCGGTGTCTTCCAGGTGGAAGCGGTGCAGGAGCCGGTGCAGCATGGGCGCGAGGATGAGTCCTGCGACGGCGAAGAACACCAGCCCGCAGACCAGCGCATAGATACCTTCAAAGATGTATCCGCCCGTAGTGTCGAGCTTGTCGAGCGGCCCCATGCCGGAAAGGATCATCGCGGCATTGGCGAAGCCCTGTGCCGCCCCCATGTCGCCAAAGCCCATGTAGCCCGCCATGCCAACGGCGAGCGACAGGACCACGATGGCGACGGCCCACACCGCATTGGCCCAGACACGGGCAGCAAAGACGGCCCGTGTCGCCAGCCGCCCGCGCCCCATCATTTGAACATCCGCTCGCCAAGCTGGTCCACGATCAATTGCCCCTTGGCAATAGCGATTTCGGCACAGTCATCCTTGTCGCTGAACTTGTCGGCGCGGATGAAACGGTGCTCCTTGCCCTCTTTCGTGATGCGGCCCGCCAGTTGCCACTGGCCACCTTCCTTGAAGGGCTCGGCCGAAATCAAGTAGCCGTTGTAGTCCAGCGTCTTCGCCGCCGCAGGCGCGGCAGCGCTTGCGCCGCCTCCAAACAGTTTGCTCCAGAATGACATCGGCGATCTCCCGTTGAATGAACCTGACTCTATCCCGCCAGCGTGCCGAACGGAACCTCCCCCACGGAAAAGAAAACGCCGGACGTTTGCACGCCCGGCGCTTCAAATTCCGGTTGGCCGCGCTCAGCGCATGGCGCGCGAACCTGTCTTGATCGGGCAGGTGGACAGTCCGAAAAGGCTGTACACGGGGCAGTTGCCCAGCGCCGCCGTCAGCAGCGGCACGATGCCGACATAGCCGATCCAGGCGTACTGGTGGCCCGAAAAGAAGGCAAAGGACAGAAGCGCCAGCCCCAGGATGATGCGCAGCACCCGGTCAATCTTTCCCACATTCGTTGTCATAGCTTGTCTCCCTCATGATCATGGCGTTGCTGCCTGGACGAAACCTAGCCCGCTTCCCGGGCCTTGTCAGTGACTTCGTCACCAAACGTCGGCGAAATGTTCCAGCGCCGTCCCGTCCCGGATGCCGACCCGCCCGCGCCCGATCTCCACCCAGCCCTTTTCGGCGAAGTCGTTGAGAAGCCGCGTGACCACCTCGCGCGCCGTGTTCAGGTCCTGCGCCATGGCCTGGTGCGTGGCTTCCACCACGCCGTTCTTCGCCATGCGCAACAGGTGTCGCGCCAGCCTGCGGTCCACATGGCGCACCGCCACCTCCTGAACCAGGCCGATCAGCGACTGGATGCGCTCGCCATAGGACGAGAACACGAACCGCCGGAAGCCGGGCGATGTGGCCAGCAGGTCCTCGAACACAGCCTTGGGCAGGATGACTGCGTCCGTGTCGCACTCGGCCACGCCCTCGGCGTCATAGTGCTCGCCTGAGAGCAGACCTGCCGTGGTGAGAACGCATGTCTCGCCATCCTGCACCCGGTACAGGACGATCTCGCGGCCCGATTCCGTCTGCACCGAGACTTTCACCGACCCCTTCTTCACCATGATGTAGTTGCTGCAGGCAAAGCCGGGACGGAAGGCGCGTTCTCCTGCCTTCAGGTGCAGCGGGATCATCTGCTTGAGGATCAGGTCTTTTGCGCCCTGCTCAAGTGCCGCCAGCGCACCGGACTGCAACAGTGCAGGCAACTGTGCCATCTCAGGCGAGGATGAACGTGTAACCATTGTGACATTCTGACAGTGACGTTTGACGGCACTTTGACATGAATCAAGGTTGCGTCGCGAGACCGTCATAAACTTCCTGTTTCGGTCGGGGAGCCTTCCCCGTTGCGAGAACGAGGAGGGAACCATGAACGATATCACGACCAACCCACAACCGGCCGACGCCGTGCCGCACGCACCGGAAGCGGCACCTGCCGTTCCACCAGCACCTCCGGCAGAAGCCGAGCGCCCGCACCGCATATCACCCAGCCAGCTGCGCCACGACCCCGAAGCGATCCGCCACGCCTTTGAAACTGGCGCCTATCCCTACCAGAACCGCATCTCCACCAAGGCCTATGAAAAGGAGATGGAAGGGTTGCAGGTGGAACTGCTCAAGGTGCAGAGCTGGGTGAAGGAGAACAATGAACGGATCGTGATCCTCTTTGAGGGCCGAGACGCCGCCGGCAAGGGCGGCACCATCAAGCGCTTCATGGAACATCTCAATCCGCGCGGTGCCCGCGTGGTGGCACTTGAGAAGCCCTCCGAGCGCGAGCGCACACAATGGTACTTCCAGCGCTACATCGCCAACCTGCCATCGGGCGGCGAAATCGTCTTCTTCGACCGCTCCTGGTACAACCGCGCCGGTGTCGAGCGCGTCATGAACTTCTGCACCCCCAACGAATACCTGGAGTTCATGCGCCAGTGCCCGGACCTCGAACGCATGCTGGTGCGCTCGGGCGTTCACCTCTTCAAGTTCTGGTTCTCGGTAACGCGCGAGGAACAGCACCGCCGTTTCAAGTCGCGCGAGAACGATCCGCTGAAGCAGTGGAAGCTCTCCCCCATCGACAAGGCCTCGTTCGACAAATGGGACGACTACACCGAAGCCAAGGAAGCCATGTTCTTCTACACTGACACGGCGGATGCACCGTGGACCATCATCAAGTCCGATGACAAGAAACGCGCCCGCATCGCCTGCATGCAGTATTTCCTCGCCTCGCTGCCCTACCCCGAGAAGAACAAGAAACTCGTCTCCGGGCCGGACCCGCTGCTGGTGGGCACCACCGCCCACGTCATCGGCCGCGACGAACACATTCTCGGCAAGACACTGCGGCCGGGCAACGGCAAGAAAAAGTAGTCAAAGGCGGCCTGCGTCCTGGGACAGAACCGCCGCCCGCATGCATGGCTGGCGCCGGAGTGGGGCGTGATGCTGTTTTGGCGTCGCTGTGATTGCAAGCATGACTGCCCTGCGGCACCATGTTGCGACGGATCATGGCGGAAAATCCGTCCTGATGGATGAAACACCATGACAGGAGCCTTGCCATGCGTCCTATCCGGATTGCCTTTGCCGCCTTTGTCGCCAGTCTCATCGCGGTCTGGCTGACATCGGATACCCTGCTCGCCAATGCCTCGGATGGCCGCGCGCAGGCCGTGGCCTTCACCCAGTTCACCGGGCTGCTGGCGCTCGGCATGATGGCCTTTGCCAACCTCCTGTCGGCGCGGCCACGCTGGCTGGAGCCGCCGCTTGGCGGCCTCGACAAGATGTACCGGCTGCACAAGTGGCTGGGCGTGTGCGGCCTCTTGGTGGCCATCGTTCATTGGCTCACCCATGCAGGCACGGGCCGTGGCGTTTCGGTCACGGATGCCGCCGTCTCTGCCGCCCCCGCATGGATCAGCAGCCTGAAAGGGCCGGGCATGGCCGCCATCACGCCTTCCCTGTTCCTGCTCGTCGCCCTGGTCGCGGTGGCGCTGGTGCGCCTTGTCCCCTACCGGATTTTCGCCAGGACGCATGTTCTCACCGTGCCGCTCTTTGCCTATTTCGCCTTCCACTCCGTTGTCATGATGAAAGCCGGCTATTGGGCTGCCCCCGCTGGCTGGCTGACCATCATCCTTGCGCTCGTGGGCGCGGTCTCCGGCATCATCGGCCTGATGAACTTTTTCGGCCTTCGCCGCGTCTCGCGTGGCGAGGTTCTGTCCAGCCACTATTTTCCGGAACTGCATGTGCTGGAAACCACGCTGCATCTGGACCGGAACTGGCCGGGCCATGAAGCAGGGCAATTCGCTTTTGTCACGACCGATGCGCGCGAAGGCGCCCATCCCTTCACCATCGCCACAGCGTGGCACCCGGAGAACTGCCGCATCGGCTTCATCGCCAAGGAACTGGGCGACCATACCGCGAAACTGCGCGAGAATTTTGCGGTGGGCAGGAGAGCCAAGGTGCAGGGGCCCTATGGCAGGTTCACCTTCGATGATGGCAAGCCACGCCAAATCTGGGTGGGAGGCGGCATCGGCATCACCCCGTTCATCGCCAGGATGCGCGCCTTGCAGGACACGGGAAGCACAATTCCGGTTGATCTCTTCCATGCCACAAAGGACGTCTCCACCGAAGCACTGGCAAAACTGCGGGCCGATGCGACGGCGGCAGGGATTGCCCTGCACATCTCCATTGACGGGCGCGATGGCCTCCTGGGTTTCGGGCGCATTGCCAACGCCGTTCCCGATTGGAAAGACGCCAGCATCTGGGTCTGCGGTCCAACCGGGCTCGGCAACACGCTCCGCCGGGACTTCGTGGCCAACGGCCTGCCGCCCGGCGAGTTCCATCAGGAACTGTTCGAGATGCGATGACGCCGTGACGGAGACTGCACCTCAATCATCGTCAAAATAACCCTGTTCCGCACCGCGGTGGCAGCCCGCGCAGTTGCTCATGCTGCCCACCTTCTTCATGGTCGCTTCCGAGAACGTGCCGTGTTCGCGCTTGAAGCGCGGCAGTTCGCTGATGCGGAGCGGCGTCTGGTCGGCGGCGAGGCCGCGCGCAAAACCGCGCGCCTTGCCAGAGGCGTCAGCCGCATTGGCCAGGAGATAGTCCCTGATGGCCGCCGTGGACTCGGCGCTGAGTGACGCATCCTCCCCGAAATGGTCCTTGAGATTTCCCATCAGCGCTTCCCATGAACGCTTGGGCAGGAAGCCCGCCGGAAAGGCCATGTGGCAGGCGCCGCATTCCTTCTTCGTGAGGTCGTCGTTGACGATGCCCATGCGCTCATCCGCCAGCGCAATCGTGGCGATGCCTGCGAGGCACAGTGCCGAAATGATCAGTCTCATGGTGCTTCTCCTCAAAGTCCGGACAGATATGTGATGAAGTCGCCCTTCTCGATGGCCGTGCACTCACGCCCGAGAACGGTATTGCAGTTGCGGCCAAACCACTTCTCCACTTTTTCAAGGTCCGTGAAACGGTCCGGCGTGACCGACACGGCCATGGGGTCAATGGCTTTTCCGGCGCGTGTCTTGCCCGCCTTTAGCGGAGAGGCCGAATGACAGCTGGCACAGGAGGGCGACTCTGCCGAAGCCGTGTTCTGGCTTTCGTAAAGCGCCTTGCCGCGCGCGGCATCGAAACCGGTGAAGGCCGGATCAGCCGCCTTCGCCGCTGCCGCAAAGCCCGCAACAATGTCGTCGCGCGGACCCGCCACTGCCGGAACGGCCACTGCCGGAAGTGCAAGGCAGGCCGTGACCAGCGCAAGGGCCATGATGTTCTGTTTCATTTCGTCGTCTCCTTGGGGATGGAAATGCTCTGGGGGGCGAATGTGCCGCTGGCCGCGTCGCCGTGGCAGGCCGCACAATTCTGTCTGGAATTGATGGGCGCTGCCTTGAACACGGCATCCGCGATGTCACCGTGGCGGCGTGTCCAGTACGGCGTCTGGGTGATCTCGAGCGGCCGCTCCGCATTGAGGCGGCGCAAGCGGTTGGCGGCAAAGCTGTCGGATGTCTCGGCACTGTTGGCCGCGAGGAAGGCGGCGATCGCCGTCACCTTATCCGCAGGCAGGCTGGCATCCTCGCCGAAGTGGTCATCCAACGATGTCATGATGCGCGCCCAGCTTGCGGCGGGCAGCAGCGTGGGGTGAAACGCCATGTGGCAATCGCCGCACTCCTTCTGCCATGTGCCATCGGCAACAACCTGGGGCACGCCTTTGGGTGGCAACGCATTTGCTGTCAGCCCGGCCCACATCAAAGCAGCACCACCAATACCCACCAGTGCCGCCGCAAGCCCGCGCCGCGCGGTGAATGCGCGCGCGGCCGGAACAAAGCCGTCCGCCTTGTCACCCGTCACCATGGCGCGCGCCAGGTTCTCGCCACTGCGCCACGATTCAAAGGCCATGCCTGCGACATGTGCCGCCACCAGCGCCAGCAAGGCCCAAGCCAGCAGTTCATGCGGCTCGCGCATCAGATCGCCGGTGGCGAACGAGAGAAAGCCCTTGCCCGGCCCCTGCTTGAACAGTCCGCCCAGCAACACGGCACCGCTCGCCACCAGCGCCAGCAACACCGCAAGCAGCGTCACCACCATCCATGCACCAAGGGGATTGTGCCCGCCTTCACGGTGCATGCGGCCTGCAGTGATGTCTTTCAGGTGCGCGATGACGGCTGCGGGTGACAGCGTGAAATTGGCAAAGCGCGCGTAGGTCGTTCCCGTGACACCCCAGACAAGCCGCGCCAGGATGAGCGCGCCAACGCCCGCCCCCGCCCAGATGTGGACCGACAGCCAGTTCGCGGGAAACAGGAAGCCCGTGGCCGCCGCCACCGCGACACATGCCAGCAGTGCCCAATGGAAAGCCCGCACGGGCAAATCCCACACAGGCACGCGACGGCTTTCAATTGACACTTTCATGATTACAGAAAAACCCAATTCATTCAGGGGCTTCTGTAATCCTTCGAAGCTGACGCGCGGCTGACAGGCCGCGCGCCGTCATTGTCTGCTTTGTCGCAGGCTCAGCCGAAGCGGTAGCTCGACGCGGTGACACCGCCGAAGACATTGGCGTCATGATAGACGCGCGTCGCCACCTCGCCTTCCGCAGCCCCCACGGCTGCCATCAGCGGGATGAGATGGTCTTCACGCGGATGGCAGATGCGTGCGGCGGGTGCCTGTTCCCACGCCTTCAGCTGTGCGACACGCGTGGCCGGATCGGCCATCATCGCCGCATCGAGCCAGGCATCGAACGCCGCGGAGGGTTCCTTGGCTCCGGGTCCAAAGAGACGGAGATTGTGATAGCTGAGGCCGCTGCCAACAATGAGCACGCCTTCATCGCGCAGCGGTGCCAGCGCGCGCCCCAACGCCAGATGCTCCTCCACATCATAGCCATGGCGCATGGAGACCTGCAGCAGCGGCACATCGGCATCGGGATACATCACCTGCATCGGCGCGAAGGTGCCGTGGTCAAAGCCGCGCTCGCCATCCAGATGCGTGGGCAGGCCCGCCGCCGTCAGCAGGTCCGCCACACGCTTGGCCAGTGCGGGCGCGCCGGGAGCGGCGTATTTGATCTGGTAAGTGAAGGGTGGAAAGCCGCCGTAGTCATAGACCATGCCCGGTGCGGGCGAGGACATGACGGCGAAGTCGTTCTCTTCCCAATGGCCGGAGATCATCAGAATGGCCTTGGGCGTCACGCCGATTTCCTTCGGCATGTTGGCCAGCGAAACTTCCAGGCTCTTCAGCATGGCCCGCATGTCTGGCAGCCACGGCCAGGGGCCGCCGCCGTGCGAGATGAAATAGGTGGGCATGCGCGTTGTCATGATGAAACATCCTTTCGCGTCTATATATGACAACAAAAGTTACAGTTTCAAGAGGCAACCGGAGAGATGGAAGTCAGCCCGCCACCGCGCTCAGGACTTGGCCTTGTCCGCGCCGCCGCAATTGCCGCCGCAGCAGCAGCCGTCACTCTTGGGCTTGGCCGCTTCGGCGGCTTTGGGGGCGGGAGCAGGCTGAGGTGCGGCTGCCGGTTTGTGGGGCTCGCGGCCCGTGGGGAAACGTGTGACCATCCGCGAAAAATGCCGGGAGGCCTGCGCCCCCGCCTTGATCAGGATCAAGCCGCCGCGCGCGCCATCAGCCACAGCTTCACCGCCAGCAGAATGAACGGGACCGCGTGCAGCACCAGGTCAAAGATGTCGAGCGGCCGGGTAAGTGTGCCCTTCACCAGCATGCGCAGCTTCTCCACGATATGCGGCTCCGGCACAAACGGCGCGAGACCCAGCGTGAGACACAGCACAATGGCCAGCAGCCACGGCATCTGGTCGATCCTGTCGAGGAGAGATGTCATCCCCACCAGATGCCACGGCGGCACCAGCGCGGCAATGCGGCGAAGAGGAACAGTTTGCTTTCTGGCAATTTCAGATTCAAAATTGCAGGTGGAGGGAAGACGAAGCACGATACTAAAATGCAAGGAGTTTTCGACATTCAGGTAGCAGCATGTGATAATTGGTCATGCGGTTCTTGACACCCCCGATCCCAGATAGAATCAAAGCGATCCGTCACCCAGGATATCGGAACATCTTTGAATACAATCTCGGAAATCAGAATCTGTGGGGCACAGAAACGATGTTGGGTGACTGGAATGGCTCCTTTCTTTTGGTTGCGAAGGATTTCTATCCATCATCATACATCGAGAATGCAATGCAACGCGGCGATCCGAACCCCTACTGCCATAGTGACCGGGCACCAACTAACAAGAATCTTAGAAAGACCCTTCATCACTTTGGATTTCAGTTCTCGGAAACAGAAAA
>CALMZX010000081.1 GCA_937870685.1 uncultured Alphaproteobacteria bacterium | reverse complement strand
GCACCTGCTTCGGGAGCAGGGGGTCGGAGGTTCGAATCCTCTCACTCCGACCATTCTTCGCAAAATTCCTATTGCTGGATTTTTGTCATACTCTGGCCACAATGCCCTGCCAGCATGCAGGAATGTTCAAGACACTCTACAAAAATTCACTCCGCCTTCTCGCCCTGCTGGCCGTCTTCGCAGTCCTCCTCATTGGCTGGCTGAAGGTGACAGCGGCCACGGCGGAAGGGCTTCCCAAGCTGAGAACCGGCGACCTGGTTTTCCAGACCTCGCGCAGCAACCAATCCATCGCCATCATGTTGGCCAGCAAGAGCCTCTATTCCCACACGGGAATCGTTGAGGTGCTGCCATCCGGCAAAGCGGTCGTGCTGGAAGCCATTGCCACGGTGCGCGAAACGCCAATTGCCGATTGGGTGGCGCGTGGCGGAGGTGGCCGCCTGCTGATCAAACGCCTCGACGGCCTGACCGACACGCAGGCGAAAGCCATCGTCACCGTCGCGCGGCAGCACTTTGGCAAGCCATATGACATGTTCTTTCAGGATGGTGACGATGCCATCTACTGCAGCGAGTTGGCGTACCTCGCCTTCGATGCGGGTGCAGGCCTGACAATCGGCAAATCCCAACGCGTGGCTGAACTCGACATCGATAACATCGCCGCGCGCAAACTCATTGCGGCACGCTGGCAGAAACACCCCTCCTGCGCCGACGGCCGGGCCAAAAGTTTCGAGGCCTGTTACGCCAAGTTGCTCGAACAGAAACTGGTAACGCCCGCCTCCATTGCAGAAGACGGGCGTTTCATAACGGTGTTCAGCAACTATGGAATAGTTGTGGATTGACACCGGAGCGGGTGGCAAAGGGACCCCATCCGCCGTTCGGGCACTTTCTCCATCGGCAATGGAGAAAAATGATTGGCACCACTCCCCTTCTCCACTCTCGTGGCGCAGGTGGCGCGCAGCGCCGGATGAGGTCCCTTTGCCAACAAAAAACCCGCCGTTTCCGGCGGGTTCATTTGCATCAAACTGTGTCTCAGCGCTTGTCACCGAGCAGCTTCCACACGGTGGGGAAGGCCAATGCCGCGATGACGGCTTTCACGATGTCACCGATCCAGAAGGGGGCGAGACCGAAGGTCACTGCACTTCCCGCACCGCCGACATAACCGGAGAGCCAGATAAGGCCCGGTACATAGAGCGCCACGGCTCCGGCCAACATGGCCAGCAACATCTTGGGCATGCTGCGGTCAAAGCCGCGCTGGGCGAGATAGCCCACGACACCAGCGGCCAGGATGAAGCCGAGGAGATAACCGCCCGTGGGTCCGAAGAGAACCGCAAGCCCGGCTTTCATTTCAGCAAACACGGGAAGACCGACAGCACCTTCCAGCACATAAAGCGCCACGGTTGCCGCACCGAGACGCCAGCCGAAAGCGGCACCGACAGCCAGCACAGCCAGTGTCTGCAATGTCATGGGCACCGGCTGCATGGGCACATTGATTTGCGCCGCGACAGCAATCAGGAGGCTACCGAGAACGGCGAGTGCGCCATTGCGCAGGAGCGCCGAGGCGCGGTCGTTGGTCCAGAGGCGGTCGGCAAGTGGTGCGTAGGTCATGTGGTGTCCCATCCGGTTTTGGTTTGGTCCTGATTATGCGGAATTGCCGGGCGGCGCAACCGCCGCCGGGCTCAACCATGGTCGAGCATTCCGGATCAAGCGCTGTGGGTGACACGCGGATCAATGGGGGTGCCTGCGCCGAGGCCCAGCACGTTCTCGATGAAGGCCGCACCCGCCAGCAGCTTCGCCTCGCCGCGATTGGGGGCAACGACTTGCAGGCCCACGGGCATATTGCTGGCGGTGAAGCCGCACGGGATGGAGATCGCCGGGCAGGCACAGAGCGTGATCGTGCCGACGATCAGCAGCCAGTCGATGTAGCTGGAGAATTCAACACCATTGCAATGCGCGGGATAACGCTGTTCAACCGGAAACGGGGGAACGATGGTGCTTGGGCAGAGCAGCAGGTCGTAGGTCTCGAGGAAGGCCTGCATGCGGCGGAAAAGGTTTCCGCGCTGGGCCTCGGCGCGCGCGATCTCCTCGCCCGTGAGCTTCAGTCCCTTCTCGATGTTCCAGATGACCTCCGGCTTCAGCTTGTCGCGGTGATCCAGCAGCATCTGCCGCATGCCCGTGGCGTAGCCGATGGCGCGCAACGTCTGGAAACAGTTCATTGCATCGGCAAGATCAGGATGCGCCTCTTCGACGATCACACCTTCGGCTTCGAGCTTGCGCGCGGCGGCAAGAACGATGCCTGCGATTTCCGGATCGACGGGCGAGATGCCGAGGTCACGCGATACCGCCACGCGCTTCGGCTTCCAGCCGGACCGGGCTGCGGCGAGATAGCTCACATCCTCACGCGGCAGGGACAGGGGATCGCCCTGCTCGGTGCCCACCATGGCATCGAACAGCAAAGCGAGGTCGGCGACGTTGCGCGCCATCGGCCCTTCAACGCCGAGCGTGCCGTCGATCTTGGAGAACACACTCGCCGCCACCCGCCCCGGCGAGGGCCGCATGCCAGTGACGCCGCAGAAGCTGGCGGGATTGCGCAAGCTGCCACCCAGATCGGAGCCATGGGCCACCCAGGCCATGCCAGTGGCCAACGCAACAGCGGCACCGCCTGATGAACCGGAGGCCGAGAGGCGTGTGTCCCTCGGATTTCGGGTGATGCCGAAGACCTCGTTGAAGGTGTGGGCGCCCGCGCCGAACTCCGGCGTGTTGGACATGGCATAGACAATGCCGCCTTCGGCTTCGAGGTGCTTCACGACAAGATCAGAGTCGGTGGCGATGTTGTCCTTGAAGATGAGCGAACCTTGCGTCGAGCGCACACCCGCCACATCACAGAGATCCTTGATGGGCACAGGCAGGCCCGCCAGCCTGCCGCGGTCATGGGCTGGCAATTCCATCAACCGCTCCGCGTGCTCGCGGGCGCGCCCGAAGCAGAGTGTCACCAGCGCATTGACGGGCGCGTTGACAGCCGCAATGCGCTTTTCAAGGGCATCGAGACACTCCAGCGGCGAGACTGCCCCGATGCGGAGGAGATCAGTCACTTCAACGGCGGTGAGGCGGGTGAGATCGGTCATGGGCGGCATGATAGGTGAAGTTTGCAGGGGGGACAAACACGTCTGCCGCAACCTGTGGTCTCAGCCGGGATCTCAGCAGGGGTCTCACCCAAGGGCTGCCACCGCCGCAAGGCCGGACATGACAGCGCCATGGGCCGTGCCGAAATGCCGGGGCGACGTGGCTTCGCCCGCAAAGACGAGGCGGCCTTCCCACTCCGCGCCAGAAAGCGCGCTGCGGGTTTTGGGTGTGACGCCCACAGCGTTGAAACTGTAGGACCCAAGCGCGAAGGGGTCTTGCGACCAGCGCGTGACCTGTGCAGCCACGGGCGCGGGGAATGTGTTTCCGAACATCGCCTTCAACGCCTCATGCGCGGCAGCGGCCATGGCGCGGTCATCCAGCTTCTCCATCGTACGGGCCTGCGCGCCCGCATGGAAACCCAGCAGGACGGGCAATCTGGCGGCGTGCGCGAGACTGACCCATTCGGCCCAGTAGCCATCATTCGGGCCAAGCCACTCGATCCAGTCCACATCATCCGGCCAGGCGATGCGGGGAAATCGCAGCCAGCACTTGTTGAGCAGCCCCATGCGCAGATGATCGATGGCGGCCTGCCGCGCGGATGCAAGCTCTTCGCCAAAGTGAATGCTGCCGGATTTCAGCACGCCCAGCGGCACGGTGAGAATGACGTGGTCGGCAGCGTGCCGTTCGCCGGAATGTGTTTCCACCGTCACGCCCTGCGCCACCGGACTGATGCGCGCCACATGCTGGCCGAGCCGGATATCCAGGCCCTTTGCCAGATGCGCCGTGATCTGATCGAAGCCGCCGGGGAACAGCACGTCGCCACCGCCAAACTCTTCGCTGTCATCACCATGCCAGGCGGAGAGTTCGTGCCATGCCCCGCCATACTCCTGTTCGCGCGTGGCGTTCACGTGGTGGCGCACGAGGCGCCTAAGCCGTGGCCCTGCCCCGCGCCAACCCGGCGAAGTCTCAACAGCCTCCGAGAGTAGCAAATCGCGCTCGCGTTTCTCTGCCGCTTTCACGGCCTTGGTGACAAACGTCTCGGCCTCCTCCAGTTCGTCTTCCAGATCAACCGCCTTGCCGGATTGATCCAGCATCATCGCGGCATCATAGCTGGTGGAGAGACGCGCTGCGCCTGCCTCATCGGCGAGCGCCGTCAACGGATTGCCGTCCTGTCCATGAATCCAGCTTGCCCCCAAATCAATGGGCAGGTCAGGCCAGGCGTGCGAGGTCCAGATGCGGCCGCCGATCCTGTCGCGCGCTTCCAGCAGTGTGACCCGTGCGCCGCCTGCAATAAGGTGTCGCGCCGCTGTCAATCCCGCCAGCCCGGCCCCGATGATGATGACTGATTTGCCTGCCGCTGCGGCGGCTCTCACGGGCGTTGCCGCCAGAGCCGCCAACAGCGCGCGCCTTGAAATCCCTGTCATGCCTACCCCCGTCTGAGACCCGCTCAATAGCAGGCCCTGCCACACGGCGGGAAGATGGCTGGCCCCATGCACGGCGTTTGCCTGACCGCGTGGGCAGGCGTAAAAGACACGGCAACACAGGAGAGCATCATGAACGCACCGATCACCGCCCCCATTGGCTCCAACAAGGAATGGGTGGAGCGCCGCGCCAAGGCCGTCTCGCGCGGCATCGGCATGGGTGCGCCCGTGATGGCGGCAAAGGCCGAGAACTCCGAAATCTGGGACATCGAAGGCAACCGCTACATCGATTTCGGCGGCGGCATTGCCGTCGTCAACACCGGCCACCGCCACCCGCTTGTCATGAAGCGCGTCTATGAGCAGCTGGAAAAGGTGACGCACACCTGCGCCATGGTGATGCCCTACACGCCCTTCATCGAGGTGTGTGAAAAGCTCAACAAGGTCGCCCCCATCTCCGGCGACAAGAAAGCGGCCCTCGTCACCACGGGTGCCGAAGCTGTCGAAAACGCCATCAAGTATGCCCGTGCCTACACAGGGCGCTCGGACGTCATCGCCTTCCACGGCGGCTTCCATGGCCGCACGCTCTTGGGCATGTCGCTCACCGGCAAGGTTGTGCCCTACAAGGCCAAGTTCGGCCCCATGGCGCCCGGCATCTGGCACGTGCCCTTCCCCGTCGCCCACAAGGGCATCACGGTGGAGGACGCCATCCACGGCATCGAGCTGCTGTTCAAGTGTGACGTGGAACCGGAGCGCGTGGCCGCCATCATCATCGAGCCCGTGCAGGGCGAAGGCGGCTTCTACATCGCGCCCAAGGAACTGATGGAGAAGCTGCGCGCGCTCTGCGACAAGCACGGCATCCTGCTCATCGCTGACGAAATCCAGACCGGCTTCGGCCGCACCGGCAAATTCTTCGCCATGGAACACTATGGCGTGGAGCCGGACCTGATGACGTCAGCAAAGTCACTCGCGGGCGGCTTCCCGCTGGCGGCGGTGATCGGCAAGGCCAAGATCATGGATGCGCCCGATCCGGGCGGCATCGGCGGCACCTATGCAGGCAATGCCATTGCCTGCGCTGCGGCGCTCGGTGTGTTTGACGCCTTCGAACAGGAAGGCCTGCTGCAGAAGGCCGAGAAGCAGGGCCAGATGATCATGAAGCGCCTGCAGTCGATCAAGGCCAAGGGCAAGGGCATGCCGATGGGTGACGTGCGCGGCCTCGGTGCCATGTGCGCCTTCGAACTCGTCACCAAGCACGGCGGCAACGAACCGGATGCCGGTGGTGCGAAAGCGCTGGCCGCCAAGTGCCTGGAACGCGGCTTGCTGATTTTGACCTGTGGCGTCTACGCCGACACGGTGCGCATGCTGACGCCACTCACGGCCAGCGAGGCGATCCTGACGGAAGGCCTAGATATCCTGGAGAGCGCGATTTTGGGGAATTGAGGGTGACTGAGCCTTCCATCGTCACTTTTTGGAAGCGTGCAAAACTGGCGCACTATCCATTTGTGCACCCCCAAGACGTCACTTTGTCAAAAGACAACGGGAAGAAGCGAAATTACGATCCAAGCAAGCACGATCTAAGGAGCAAATGTCGCGGAAAGTTGAAGGGGGGCTTTGATGCCAACACAGGCGAAATCGTAGAAAGAGCTAATCAAACCAAACATGTTGATCTAAACTTTCTTCCCCAACCCTACTGCGGAAATCTCGCCAAGGCTAAAATCTTCATTGTGATGCTCAATCCCGGTTTGGGACTAAGCGATTACTGGGGAGAATTCACAGATCGAAATTTGAAGAAGCGTCTCCGTGACAATCTCCGCCAAGACTTCTCGAGTCCCGAAAGTAAGAAATTTCCGTTTATGTGGCTCGATCCAAGTCTATGCCAGCACGGGGGTTTCACTTGGTGGGAGAGGAAATTTTCTGGAGTCTTAAGAAAGTTAGAAGCGGATGGAATGACTAGATTGGCGGCGATGAAACTCATTTCACATCGTGTAGCCAGCCTTGAGTTGTTTCCATATCATTCAAAGTCTTTTCATCACACCAAACTCCTTGATAGCTTGAGGAGTTGCTACGAAATGAGGCGTTTTGTTGAACAGAAAATCGAGGCTGCGAACAATAAGAAGTGCTTTGTGTTCGTTGCGAGGCAAAGTGGCCGTTTCAAATGCGGTGGCAGCAATGTCAAATGCTTGGAGGGGGGACAGACCAGAAGCGCCTTTTTCAGTGCGGATGCGACGAACGCTATCTATCTAAACCTAAAAGCGAAGTTGGCGAAAAATTAATATCAATAATGCGGCGGCTTGGTCACGGGCACATCGCTTTGGTCGAGCGCCTGCACCTCTTCGTCCAGCCGCTGCAGCTGGCGTTCGAGGCGTTCGATCTTTTTCCACTGTGCCGTGACCATGTCGCTCAGGTCAGCGATGGCTTTTTCCTGGTGGGCGATGCGCGCCTGAAGGACGTCGATGCGTTGGTCTGGAAGCGGCATGGTGATTATCCCACGTAGAGCCAGGCGATGGCGGTGAAGTGGCAGCTTGCGGCGGCGACCACGAAGCCGTGCCAGATGGCGTTCTGGAACTTGAGTCGCTCCCACAGATAGAACGGCACGCCTGCGGAATAGAGCAGGCCTCCCACGGCAATTAGCACCATCGTGACGAGCGGCAGCGCGCCTGCGAAGGACTTGGCGGCGAAGACACCAACCCAACCCAGCGCCAGATAGATGCCGATGGCCAGCGTATCGAAGCGGCCGGGCAGCAGCACCTTCATGATGACCCCGGCAATGGCCCCGCCCCAGACCACAGCCGCAAGGGCCGCCGCCAGCATCGTGTCCGGCAGTTGCAGCAGCAGCGGTGTGTAGGTGCCCGCGATCATGAGGTAGATGGCGGAGTGGTCAAAGCGCCGGAGGATCCATTTGGCCGGCGAGGCGGGCGTGAGATTGTAGGCGGCGGAAAAGCCGAGCATCGCCAACAGCGCCAGCACATAGACAACGAGAGCGGCGATCTTTGCGCCACCGGCTTCCGTGGACTGCGCCAGAATGAAGCCGCCGCTGAACAGCGCGGCGATGATGGCACCGCCATGGATGATGGCGTCGGCCAGAAGTTCGTCCCTGCCATAGGCACGCTGGTTTGGAATGGGGTTTCGCGTCATGCCCGGCAGTCTGGCCTGCGGCGCTGGCCACGTCAATTTGCAAGCAAGTTGACGGCCCGGAAGCGGGCAGGCACTCTGCCGTCATGTCAATCGAACACTATCTCGCATTCGTCACCGCCACGATGATCCTGTTGGTCATTCCAGGGCCGACGATCCTGCTCGTCGTCTCCTATGCGCTGGGCCAGGGCTGGCGCGCGGCCCTGCCCACGGCCATTGGCGTGGCGCTGGGTGATTTCACGGCAATGACGCTGTCGCTCTTTGGGGTGGGTGCACTTCTGCTCACCTCCGCCACGCTGTTCACCGCCGTAAAATGGCTGGGCGCCGCCTATCTCTTCTGGCTGGGCTTCAAGCTCTTCCGCGCCGGGGGCACGCTGGAGGCCAGGCCGATCAGCGACAGCCAGCCCAACTGGAAAATGCTTGCCCATGCCTGGCTGGTGACGGCGCTGAACCCCAAGAGCCTGACCTTCTTCGTGGCCTTCGTGCCGCAGTTCGTGGATCGCTCTGCCCCCTTCGCGCCGCAAGCGACGGTGATGGTGGCGACCTTCGTGGTGCTGGCCTTCGCCAACGCCTTCACCTACGCCATCGTGGCCTCACGCGCCCGCGCCACCTTTGCCAATCCCCGCGCCATCCGCATCTTCAACCGCACCGGCGGCACCCTGCTGATGGGGGCGGGGGTGGCGACAGCCGTGATCCGGAACTGACCGTCGCCGCAACACATGTTCATTCTTGCCATTCTCGGCTTTGCCCTGCTGCTGGCCCTCATCGCCGGACCGCAATACCTGATCCGCCACACGCTGCGGAAACACGCAGGCGAGCGCCCGGAGTTTCCCGGCACCGGTGGCGAACTGGCACGGCACCTGCTGGATGACGCAGGCCTTCAAGATGTGAAGATCGAACTGGCACCGCCGATGGGCGACCACTATTCACCCGACGAGCGCGTGGTGCGCCTCTCGGAAGCAAATCTCACGGGGAAATCCGTGACGGCGGTGGCCGTGGCAGCCCATGAAGTGGCGCACGCCGTGCAGCACCGCGATGGCTATGGACCACTGCTGTGGCGGCAGAAATGGGTGCGCCGCATCGTGCCGCTGCAGCAGATCGGCATGGGATTGCTGATGTTCACGCCCGTGCTCTTCGCGCTGGTCAAGTCGCCCGCCGTGATGATCGCCGAGGTAGGATTGGCCTTCGCCATCATGGCCTCTGGCGTGGTGGTGCATCTCTCCACCCTGCCAACGGAACTGGACGCCAGCTTCAAGAAGGCCCTGCCCGTTCTGGAAAACTACCTGCCGCCGGAAGACATGAAGGGCGCCCGCGCCGTGCTCCGCGCAGCCGCCTTCACCTATGTGGCGAGCGCGCTCATGAGCCTTCTCAACATGGTGCGCGTGTTCCGGCGGGTTTAGGGGTGCGGGTGGCGTGATCTCATTGCAAAACACCAAAATCGTCATCCCGGCGAAGGCCGGGAGAGGGCTGTCGCGGTCCTTGAGCCCCGCCCCGGCCTTCGCCGGGGTGACGGAATTGGATCATGGGCCGCGGTGACGGGATTGGGTGATGGGTGGTGCAGCCTTCTTGCGCGCAAAAGGGTTCTCGACCAAGGGGTCACCACATCAGAGCCCGAACGTCTCCTTCACCGATTTTCCGCTTGCGAGATCGGCCTGCCATTTCACTTCCAGTGCCATCTTGGCCTCGGCGGCTTCGATCAGTGTGCGGATCATCTCCGGCGTGAGGGCCACCAGTCCGTCGTCATCGCCGATCAGCAGATCGCCGGGGGTGATTGACCTGCCGCCGATTTGCGCGACGCCGTTCACCGTGCCCTGCGACCAGCCTGTAGGACCCGCCGGGGAAATGAAGCGGGAGAACACGGAGAAACCGTCCCACCCCGCCAGTTCAGCTACATCACGCACAGCGCCATCACACACGATCCCTGCAGCACCGCGACGCCGGAGGAAGCCGCCGAGGATTTCGCCGATCATGGCATGGGTGCGGTAGCCTTGCGCATCGATCACCAGCACATCACCCGGCTGCACATCATCCAGCGCTGCCAACACCGCACCGAAATCCGGTGGGGCGCAAATGGCGGTGACGGCACGCCCCATGAGCCGAGGTTGCTGCCCGGCGGGTCGCAATGGCCGGATGGCGGGATCAACCAGGGCCGCAGCCTTGCTGACATCGGCGATGATGGCGGCGGGCACGACGGCCCAACGCTTCAACAGCGCGTCATCAATTGTTGCGGCCTTGCGCGTGTTGATGGTGACAGCCATGCTCAGGCCCTCCGTGCCAGTTCGTCTTTCAGCACACGGCCCAGAGCTGTCATGCCCGCGACGATCCGCTCATCGCTCTGCCCGGAATAGTTGACGCGGGCATGGTTGGCTTCCTGCGCTTCCGGATAGAAGGATGCGCCCGGCACATAGGCCACCTTGGCCTCGCCCAGCATACGCGCCCGCATGAAGGCCTCGGCATCGAAACCTTGCGGAAACGTGAGCCAGGTGAACAGCCCTCCTTCAGGATCAGTGAAGGACACCTCCTGCGGGAAGCTGCGGCGCATGGTGTCAAGCATCAGTTCCTTCTTGCGCCTGTAGGCGCCGCGCAGCACGTCAATGTGGGCCTCGATGTCGTGGCGGGCGAGATAGGCCGAAATGGCCGCCATGTTGAGTGTCGAGCACTGGGTGTCGGCGGCGAGCTTGAGCAGACCCAGCTTCGCGATGATCTCCGGCGCCGCCGTGACCCAGCCGATGCGCAGGCCCGGTGCCAGGATTTTCGAGAAGCTGCCAAGCTGGATGACACGGCCTTGCGTGTCGAGACTTTTGAGTGAAGGCAATGCCTCGCCTGCAAAACGCACGTCCCAGTAGGCGGTATCTTCGAGGATGAAAATGCCGTGGGCGTTGGCCAGTTCAATCAGGCGCTGGCGGCGCGGCAGGCTGAGGCACACGCCCGTCGGATTCTGGAACTCGGGAATGGTATAGATGAATTTGGCACGTGGCGTGTCTTTCAGCACGGCCTCCATGTGGTCCATGTCCATGCCATTTTCATCCATGCGCACGCCACGATAGCGGGGTTCGCACGGCGCGAAGGCAATGAAGGCCCCGAGGAAACTGGGGCTTTCGGTGATCACCGTGTCGCCGGGATCAATCAGCAGCTTGCCCACAAGATCGAGGCCCTGCTGACTGCCCTGCAGCACAAGGACATCGGACGCGCTGCACGCCGCCCCTTGTGTTTTGACAAGCCGGGCCGCGATCTGCTCCCGCAGTGCCGGTGCTCCGTCGGACACCGTGTATTGCAGCGACTGAGCGCCGTGCTGGCCCGCAAGTTCGGCGAAAATCTCCGACAGCGCGCGTGACGGAAACAGCGTGCCGTCCGGATATCCTCCCGCGAATGAGATGATGGCGGGATCTGCCCCCATGCGCAGCAGCTCGCCGATGGCATTGGGCTGCACGCGGGCCATGCGTTGTGCAAAAATCGGGTATTTCATGCGGTCCTCATTCATCCCACCAGCATGCATTGGGGGTGAGGCGGACTGCAACCCCCTGAAACCGCAATCACAATCTGCATGGGCGGTGAGGCATAAACTGGACTCCTGCCCCTGCCCCGCAACCATGCTATGCGGGGCAATCTGCCAAAAGGTGAGGTTCCCCATGAGCAAACTGTCCAACATGGCCGTCCGCGACATCGAAACGGTCATCCATCCCTACACCAACCTCGCCCGCCACCGCGAAACCGGCCCGCTCATCCTCAACGAGGGCCGCGGCATTTACCTCTATGATGACAAGGGCAGGCGTTACATCGAAGGCATGGCGGGGCTCTGGTGCACGGCACTGGGCTACGGCAACCAGGAAGTGGCGGAAGCAGGTGCGGAGGCGCTGCGCCGCGTCTCCTTCACCCACGCCTTCTCTGGCAAATCCCATGACGGCCTGATCGAACTTTCGGAGAAGCTCAAGGAAATTGCCCCCGTTCCCACCTCCAAGGTGTTGTTTGGCTCGTCCGGTTCGGAAGCCAACGACATGCAGGTGAAGCTGACCTGGTACTACAACAACGCCCGCGGCAAGCCGGAAAAGAAGAAGATCATCAGCCGCATCCGCGCCTACCACGGCGTGACCATCGCCTCCGCTTCGCTCACCGGACTACCCTGGGTGCATGGTGATTTTGACCTGCCCATCAAGAATGTGCTGCACACCTCCTGCCCGCATTACTATCGCAATGGCATGGAAGGGGAGAGCGAGGACGAGTTCTCGTCGCGCATGGCGAAAGACCTGGAAGACATGATCCTGCGCGAGGGGCCGGAAACGGTGGCAGCCTTCATCGCGGAACCCATCATGGGAGCTGGCGGCGTCATCACCCCGCCCAAGGGCTATTTCGACAAGATTGCGGCGGTGCTGGAGAAATACGATGTGCGTTTCATCGCCGACGAAGTGATCTGCGGTTTCGGCCGCACCGGCAACTGGTTCGGCACCCAGACCTACAAGATGAAGGCCCATTCCATCACCATGGCAAAGGCCATCACCTCGGCCTATTTCCCGCTCTCGGCGCTGACCATCGAGGAAGACCTCTACCAGGCCATGCTGGAACAGAGCAGAAAGCTCGGCACCTTCGGCCATGGCTACACCTACACCGCGCACCCAGTGGGCTGCGCCATCGCGCTCAAGGTCATCGAGATTTACGAGCGCGACAAGGTGATGGAGAATGCCGCCAGGGTCTCCAACGTCTTCCAGTCCCGCCTGAAGGCGATGGCCGACCATCCGCTGGTGGGCGAGGCACGCGGCGAAGGCCTGATCGGTGCCATTGAACTGGTTGCCGACAAGAAGACCAAACGCAGCTTCGATTTCAAGAAGGGCGTCGGCGCCGCAACGGCGCGAATGATCGAAGATCTTGGCCTGATCGTGCGCAACGTGCAGGATACGATTGCCTTCTGCCCGCCACTCATCATCACCACGGATGAAGTGCACGCCATGTTCGACATCGTGGAAAAGGGCCTCGACCAGATGGAAGCCCATGTGCGCAAGGAAAGCCTGCGGACCGCGTGAAGCGGATTTTGGATCATGCCGTCATCCTCCACTTTCGCGGAGGATGACGGTAGATTCTGGCCCGGCCATCGCTGACCGGGCCAAGAGGACATCACTCAGTTCATGTGCTGGCCGCGGAATTCCCACGGGGTGACCTTGCCATCCCTGTCGGCATCGGCTGCCATGAAGCGGGCCTTGCCAGCGGCGAGAAACTGCTCCTTCGTCACCTTGCCATCCTTGTCGGCATCCATCTCCACGAAACGCGCCTTCTTGCGCTCCTGCATCATGGCCTGACGTTCCTTGTTGCGGCCTTCACCAGGCCCCATGCGCACCGCCATGTATTCGGCTTCGGTGATGTCGCCGCTCGAGTCGGCATCCATGGCCATGAACACGTTTTCAACACGCGATGCAGCTTCATCATCACCGATCACGCCATCGCCGTTGTCGTCAATCATGCGCATCATGCGCATAGGCCCGCGTTCACCCATCTGTCCCATGCGGCCTTCGCCATCACCGCCCCGGCCCCACCAGCCACGGCCTTCACCATAGCTACGACCATGTCCGCCATAACTGGCCTGGTCGTCGCCACCACGGCCGCCACAGTCGCCGCCACCGCGGCCACCATGCTTGCCATGACGGCCCTTGCCATGGCCCCACCAGCCCCAGCCATCATCGGCGTTGGCCTCGGCGGAGTCGTCAGCGGGAGCAGCACCCGGCCCGGGACCGGGAACGCCCTCCTGCACGGCGGCAGGTGGCGGCGGCGGGCTGGTGTTCTGGGCGAGAACCGGAACGGCGGCGAGCACCGTCGCGCCAAGCAGCAGGCCGGTCAGAATCTTTGCAGGGGTCTTCATGGAAACACTCCGTTGGTTGAGAAGTGCACATAGGACGGAACGGCGGCGTGAAATCCGTCGCTCCGCCAGATTACAAGTTGGTTAGCCCAGCCGGTCCAGCGCCTGGGCGATATCGGCAACCAGGTCGTTGACATTTTCCAGCCCGATCGAGAAGCGCACCAGATTGTCCGGCACCGGGCTGTCCGGTCCTTCGATCAGCTTGCGATGTTCAGCGAGGCTTTCCGGCCCGCCCAATGATGTGGCAGGAGTGATGACCTTCAAAAGGGTGCAGAAATGCCTGGCCCCGTCGAAATCGGTGCGCAGCAGGAAGCTCATCATGCCGCCGAATCCGTCCGTCATCTGGCGGCGGGCGATTTCATAGCCGGGGTGCGTCGCGAGGCCGGGATAGAGCACGCGCTCCACCTTCGGATGGCTCGAGAAATGCCGCGCGATCGCCTTCGCATTGGCGGAGGCCTCGCGGTAGCGCACGAAGAGGGTGCGGATCCCGCGCATCAGCAGCCAGCATTCAAAGGGGGCCAGTGGCGCGCCTGTCTTGGTGCGCAGGGTCTGCAGCAGTGTCCAGCGGTCATTCACCTCACGGGTGATGAGGGCCCCTGCCAGAACATCCGAATGGCCATTCAGGTACTT
Source organism: uncultured Alphaproteobacteria bacterium (assembly GCA_937870685.1). Lineage (GTDB taxonomy): Bacteria > Pseudomonadota > Alphaproteobacteria > Rhizobiales > Aestuariivirgaceae > Aestuariivirga. The sequence continues at coordinate 3,635 of CALMZX010000081.1, read as the reverse complement.
GGTCACGGAATGGAAAACGATGTCGGCGCCCAGCGTGAGAGGCCGCGTGGTGACGGCAGCTGTGGCCGTGGCATCAACTCCGAGGATCGCCCCGGCATCATGAGCAGCGGCGGCGGCTTCGGCAATGTCGATCACGTCCCACAGCGGGTTGGACGGTGTCTCGATCCAGACCAGATCGGTCTTGCCGGGCCGCACCGCCTCGCGGATGGCACCCGGCACAGTCATGTCGATGAGTGACAGGCTGATGCGGCCCTTGTCGGCCAGCGCCTTCAGCCACACGCGAACGCCGTAGTACATGTTGATGGGCGCCACCACATGACCACCCACCGGCACCGTGTCGACGAGTGCGAAGATGGCCGCAACACCAGACGGATAGAGCAGGCAGGCGGCTCCCTGCTCCAATGCGGCGACCAGCGCTTCGGCCTGGTAGAGCGTGGGATTGCCGCCGCGCTGGTAGTCATCCGGCAGGCGCTTCTCGTAGTTCTCGTCACGCGCATAGGTGGAAGCGAGATGGATGGGCGGCACCACCGCACCGGTCACCGGCTCGATGGCACGCAAGGCATGGGCGGCGATGGTTTCGGCACGCACGTTCTCGTTAGACATGCTGGCCACCATTGATGTGCAGTTCGGCACCGCTGACATAGGACGAGGCATCGGTGCAGAGGAAATAGATGGCCTTCGCCACCTCCTCCGGCTGGCCAAGACGGCGCAGCGGAATCTGCGGGATGATTTTCTCGGTTCCAGGCGAAAGAATGCTGGTCTCGATTTCACCGGGCGAAATGGCATTGACGCGCACGCCATGCGGTCCGAAGTCATGAGCCATCTCGCGCGTGAGCGAGGCCAGCGCCGCCTTCGAGGTGGAATAGGCGGCACCGGCGAAAGGATGCACCTTCGATCCCGCGATGGACGTCACGTTGACGACGGCGCCCTTGGCCGCCTTCAGTTCATCCAGCAGCCCGCGCGCCAGCATGATGGGCGCGAAGAAGTTGATCTGAAAAACCGTCTTCCAGTCATCCTCCGCCGTTTCCAGCGAATTCATGCGTGCGCCACCCGCCAGCTTCGGGCTGATCGCCGCATTGTTGACCAGCGCGTCCAGCCGCGAGCCATGCGCCTTCAGCTTCTCGCGCATGACGGCGATGGCCTTGTGCGTGTCTTCCGACGAGGCGAGGTCAATGACGATGTGGTCTTCCGGGCCGGCATCCCAAGGACAATCCTCGGGGAAGGGATGGCGCGAACAGGTGATAACGCGCCACCCGGCAGTGGAGAAGCGCTTCACCGTGGCATGGCCAATGCCACGCGAGGCACCGGTGAGAATGAGGGTTTTGCGGGTATCGGTCATGTTTACGGATATAGCCGTGCCTTGCTGAACTCGCCATCCGGCTTTTCGCGGCGGAAGACCACCCGGTCGTGCAGGCGGAAGGGCCGGTCGTGCCAGAACTCGATGGACAAAGGCCTCACCCGGAAGCCGGACCAATAGGGCGGGCGCGGCACATCTCCCAGCGCGTAGCGGGCGGTTGCCATGGCCACTGCCGTCTCCAGTTCAAAACGCGCTTTCAGCGGGCGTGACTGCTGCGAGGCCCAAGCCCCGATGCGACTGTCACGGGCCCGCGACTTGAAATAGGCATCCGCTTCCGCATCACTCACAGTTTCGACAATTCCGCGCACCCGGACCTGCCTGCGCAGTGTTTTCCAGTGAAAGCACAACGCCGCCTTGCCGGTGGCGAGGATTTCATGGCCCTTCTGGCTTTCAAAATTGGTGTAGAAAACAAAGCCCCGTTCGCTGAAATCCTTGAGCAGGATCATGCGGACGTTCGGCAACCCGTCTTCATCGACCGTCGCCACCGACATGGCATCGGGATCATTGGGCTCGGACTTCTTTGCATCCTCCATCCATTCGGCGAAGAGCTTGAAGGGATCGTTGCGCTCGGTGAAACCGAGGGAGGCGGTGAGTGTGGTCAGTTCGTTGAGGCTCATGCCGGGCACCTTACGCGCGGATGTGGTCCGCCGGAAGCGCCAGAGCGCGCCAAAATCCACAGTCCACCACCTGCGCCAGACTGCCGCAACAAATCTGGATTGTTCCCGGCGTTTGTGCCAATAGACGCCAGAGCAACCGAACATTTCTGGGCAAGATCAGTAATCATGAGCAATAACAAAGGTTTGATGGCGGGCAAGCGTGGCCTCATCATGGGTGTGGCCAACAACCGGTCGATTGCCTGGGGCATTGCAAAGTCCTGCGCCGACCAGGGCGCGGAACTGGCCTTCACCTACCAGGGCGATGCCCTCAAGAAGCGCGTGGAACCTCTCGCCGCTGAAGTGAACTCGAAAATCGTCGTGCCCTGTGATGTGACCGATGCCGCTTCCATCGATGCCACCTTCTCCGAGATCGAAAAGACCTGGGGCAAGCTCGACTTCGTGGTCCACGCCATTGCGTTCTCCGACAAGAACGAACTGGAAGGCCGCTACGTCGAAACCTCGTCAGCCAACTTCGACAAGTCGCTGAACATTTCCTGCTACAGCTTCACCGCCGTGGCCCAGCGCGCCGAGAAGCTGATGAGCGAAGGCGGCTCTCTCATCACCCTCACCTACTACGGTGCGGAAAAGTGGATGCCCCACTACAACGTCATGGGCGTCGCCAAGGCGGCGCTGGAAGCCTCCGTCCGCTACATGGCCGCCGACCTCGGCCCCAAGAACATCCGCGTCAACGCCATCTCGGCCGGCCCCATCAAAACGCTCGCGGCCTCGGGGATTGGCGACTTCCGCTACATTCTCAAGTGGAACGAGTACAATGCACCGCTGCGTCGCACGGTGACGACGGAAGAAGTGGGCGATGCCGGCATGTTCCTCTGCTCGCACCTGAGCCGCGGCATCACCGGCGAAATCCTGCATGTGGATTCCGGCTATCACGTCGTGGGCATGAAGGTGCCGACCGCTCCCGACATGACGCTTGCCAAAGATGGCGATTGATCCTTCGCTTCCCATCATCTTCATCCGACATGGCGAAACCGACTGGAACAGGCAGGGCCTGATCCAGGGGTCGATTGATACCGACCTGAATGAACGTGGCCATGCCCAGGCGAAAGCAGTGGCGGACTTGCTGGTGTCGCACGCCGGTGAATGGCATGACTACGACATCATCGTCTCGCCACAACGCCGCGCCCTTCAGACGGCGGCCTACGTCCTGGCAGCGCTGAAGCGCCAGCATCACGGCACTGATGCCCGCGTGCGCGAACTGGGCTTTGGCGTGTGGGAGGGAAAGCCCTTCTGGGAACTGAAGGACTCGCCCGTTTATCCCGCCGATCCCGAGGGTCGCTTCTTCTGGCGCCCGGACGGGGCGAAAGCTACGAAGATGGCGTGGCCCGCGTGAACGACTGGCGTGCCACACTGACGCGCCCCACGCTGGTGATCTCGCACGGCGCGGTGGGCCGTTGCCTGATGGGCTCCGTGGCGGGACTTGGCCCCCGCGAACTGGTGGGCCTGCCGACACCCCAGGGTGCCTACTGCCGTCTCGCGCTGGGACGGATCGAGTGGTTTGACGCCACCACGGATGGCGCTTAATCAGGGCGCATGTCACACAATACCTTCGGCCATCTCTTCCGCGTCACCACCTTCGGCGAAAGCCATGGCCCCGCCATCGG
>CALMZX010000080.1 GCA_937870685.1 uncultured Alphaproteobacteria bacterium | reverse complement strand
GTTGAGGTCGACGCAATAGGCCTCAAGCGCACTCTGCTCGGGCTTCTTCTTGGGTGAACCGGGTCCGCCCATGTTGCCCATGTCGTCATTCTCGCCATCGCCCTGCTCTGCTCCGCGCACGGGCCGCGATTCCGACAGTCCCGGACGCTTGGCGATGCCATGGGAGATGTAGTTGACCGCGTCGTAGCGGGTCATGTCCTGCTCCTGCAGGAAGAAGGCGGCGTGGGATTCGCGCTCGGCAAAAATCGCGACGAGAACATTGGCGCCCGTCACCTCCTCGCGGCCCGAAGACTGCACATGGATGACGGCGCGCTGGATGACGCGCTGGAAACCGGCCGTGGGCTTGGCTTCGCCCGCCGAATCCGTCACCAGGTTGGCCAGTTCGGTATCGATGTAGTCGGTCAGGTCGTCGCGCAATTCCTCGACGTTCACGCCGCAGGCCTTCATCACCGCAATCGCGTCCTTGTCCTCGGTCAGCGAGAGGAGAAGGTGCTCCAGCGTGGCAAACTCCTGGCGGCGTTCGGCCGCAAAGGAGAGCGCGCGATGCAGGGCCTTTTCAAGGGAGCGGGAGAATGTCGGCAAGGTGAACGGTCCTTTCAGGTGGCAGGGTGTCGCGCTTTGCCCCGCCTGTCAACGTGAATGCGAATATGGGAATGGAGGCGTGGAGATGGAAGCCCTCACTCCTTCTCCATCGTGCATTGCAGCGGGTGGGCATGCTGCTTGGCGAAATCCATCACCTGCGTGACCTTTGTTTCCGCCACTTCAAAGGTATAGACGCCGCACACGCCCACACCCTTCTGGTGGACATGCAGCATGATGCGATAGGCGGCTTCCTTGTCCTTGCCGAAAAACACTTCCAGCACATGCACGACGAATTCCATCGGCGTGTAGTCGTCGTTGAGCAACAGCACCTTGTAGAGTGACGGCTTCTTGGTCTTTGCCTTGGTGCGGGTCAGAACGCCGGTGTCTTCGCGGTCGGTGGGTTTTGCAGGGAGTCGGGCCATGGACCCAGAATATAGGGCACTGTGGCAGAATGTGGAGGGGGGAGTGCGGGTTCAGTGAACGGCGACGAACTGCCAGCCAAAAGCGAGGAAGGCCAGCAGGGACAGCGCCTCATAGGCCAGGTACCAGAGTCCGAACTTGCGTACGAGGCGGTGCTGGAGCAGTGCTGACATGGTGTCCGATCCTGGAACAACGGGGCTGTTTCAGGACAGAACGGAGCAAGGCCTGTGCCGTCAGGCGGGTTTCGTCCACAGGATGGGAAACAGCGGATGGTCAAGGGCCACCCCCTTCTCCAATTCCTTGTCCAGACCGGGAAACGGCGGCGAGGTCCGCCACGGCCGTGGCGCAAATGTCGTGTCATCGCCGGTAAAGCGGAAGGAAACGACACGGCGGCGGTTGCCGCCCGCCACACCACCTGCCCCGTGCAGGGTCAGCATGTGGAAGAAGACGGCATCACCCGGTTCCAGCGCCCAGGCAAGCACCGTGTGCTTGTCGGGATGGCCTTCCACGTCCGGGATGTCCTTGAGGCTGCCCTCGGGAAACCACTTGGCCTCGTTGGTCATGAAGCTGCGCGGCATCATCCAGCCCTGCCGATGAGTGCCCGCCACGAATTTCAGCGTCGAGTCCACCGGCACCGGATCCACCGGCAGCCACATCGAGACATTGTCGAAGCCGTCGATGTTGTAATAGGGCTGGTCCTGGTGCCACGGGGTTTTCGCCACGGTCTTCGGCTCCTTGACCAGCAGGTGGTCGTGATAGAGCCGCACCGTTTTGCAACCCATCAGCTGCCCCGCCACGGCGGCGGCAGGCGATGTTTCCACGAAGGCCCGGTATTCCGGAATGCGCTGCCAGTTGCAGAAATCCTCGATGAAGTAGCCTGGGTCCTCAGGCCGCGAGGCGACGATGGACAGGGAGCTGGGTTCCGCCATGTTGCGGGCGATTCCCCGTTCGAGCAGGCCCAGTTGCTCCGGGGAGAACAGCTTGCGGATCACGACAGCGCCATCTTCCTGATAGAATTCAACATCTTTTGCTGAGAGTGACATCTTTTCCCCGGACTCTGTCGATATTCTGTAATTCTTCTTGATACTGATTACGTGTTCAACTACATGGTGCCCATTGGGCGCGCGACCTGCAAACCCGAATTCATCATCTCATCCTGGAGTTTTCATCATGCTCAACGGCATTCTTCCCGCTTCCTGGTCCGGCTACACGCATGCGCTGCTGCGCATCATGACCGGCCTCCTCTTCCTCGCCCATGGCACCGCCAAGCTGATCGGCTGGCCCGCCGTGGAGATGTTCAAGGACGGCGTGCCCCTGCTCTCGCTGTTCGGCATCGGCGGCCTTCTTGAGATCGTTGGTGGCGTCCTGATCGTGATCGGCCTGTTCACGCGCGTCGCGGCCTTCGTGCTCGCGGGCATGATGGCGGTGGCCTATTTCATGTTCCACGCGCCCGCCGGCTTTTACCCGATCCTCAATGGCGGTGAACTGGCGATCCTCTACACCTTCATCTTCCTGTGGCTGGCCACAGCCGGTGCCGGCCCGTGGAGCGTGGACGCCAGCCGCAAGGCCTGAGGCGCACGCTTTCGAACAGTCAGAAGCGCGGGACAACCTCCCGCGCTTTTTTCATGCGAATTCCATGATGACGGCATCGACCTGCAGGCTGTCACCCTTTTTGGCGTTGAGCTTCTTCACGGTCACGTCGCGCTCGGCCCGCAGGATGTTTTCCATCTTCATGGCCTCAACGATGGCGAGCGGATCGCCTGCCTTGACCTCCTGCCCCTCGGACACGGCAATGGACACCACCAGACCCGGCATGGGGCAGAGCAGCTTCTTCGAGGTGTCGGCGGCCTTCTTCTCCGGCATCAGCCGCGCCAGCTCGGCCTCCCGGGTGGAATAGACGTACGCTGCGGCGGAGATGCCGCGCCAGGTAAGGCGGTAGCCATTGAGGATACGCTTGACCTGCACCGACAATGTCTCACCGTTCAGAACCACATGGGCCACGGACTGACCGGGAACCCAGCCACAGGAGGCCGCGAGCGCTTCCATTCCGCCATCCAGTTCAACCTGATGCCAGGATTTCGCCAAGTGAACGTGACGGCTGCGGTCAAACTGCACGTCGCGGCCATTCATCTGGCCGGAAATGCGGCGCTTGCGGGAGTTCTCGACGTGATCGAGCAGCACGGCGACCTGCGCCAGCTTTGCCGCATTCGCGGAGGACAGCGCCGCCCCCTTGAAACCATCCGGGTATTGTTCAGCGATGAAGCCGGTGGAGAGCTTGCCCGATTGCCAGACGGGATGTTCCATGATGGCTGCCACAAAGGGGATATTGTGCTGAATGCCCTCAATCACAAACTCATCCAAGGCCGTGCTCATGGCGGAAATGGCGGCGGCGCGGGTTGGTGCGTGGGTGCAGAGCTTGGCGATCATCGGGTCATACCAGATGGAAATCTCGCCACCTTCAAACACGCCCGTGTCGTTGCGCACGGTGATTCCATTCTCGATCTTTTCGGCAGGCGGCTGGTAGCGCACGAGGCGGCCCGTGGAGGGCAGGAAACTGCGGTACGGGTCTTCGGCGTAGACACGCGATTCCACGGCCCAGCCGTTCAGCTTCACATCAGACTGCTTGAGTTTCAGCTTCTCACCATAGGCCACGCGGATCATCTGTTCGACAAGATCAACACCGGTGATGAGTTCCGTGACCGGATGCTCCACCTGGAGGCGGGTGTTCATTTCGAGGAAGAAGAACGAGCGGTCCTGGCCCGCGACGAATTCCACCGTGCCGGCGCTGTCGTAGCCCACGGCCTTGGCCAGCGCCACGGCCTGTTCGCCCATGGCCTTGCGGGTCTTTTCGTCCAGCAGGGGTGACGGGGCCTCCTCGATCACCTTCTGGTTCCGGCGCTGGATCGAACATTCGCGCTCGCCGAGATAGATGACATTGCCGTGCTTGTCGCCCAGCACCTGGATTTCGATGTGGCGCGGGTTGGTGATGAATTTCTCGATGAACACGCGGTCGTCACCGAAGGATGACTTCGCTTCCGACTTGGAACGGGCATAGCCGTCACGGGTTTCGGCGTCCGAGTACGCAATGCGCATGCCCTTGCCGCCGCCGCCGGCGGATGCCTTGATCATCACGGGATAGCCGATGTCCCTGGCGATCTTCACCGCTTCGTCTTCGCTGTCGATGATGCCCATGTAGCCGGGCACGGTGGACACCCCGGCCGCCGATGCCGCCTTCTTTGATTCGATCTTGTCGCCCATGGCGTCAATGGCGTGGGGGTTGGGGCCGATGAAGACGATCCCCGCCTCCTTGAGCGCCTTCGGAAATGCGGAGCGTTCGGAGAGGAAGCCGTAGCCGGGATGCACGGCCTCGGCACCGGTTTCCTTGCAGGCGGCGATGATCCTGTCGATGACGAGGTAGGATTGCGCTGCGGCAGCCGGACCGATGTTCACCTTCTCGTCGGCCATTTCCACATGGAGCGCGCGGGCATCGGCGTCCGAGTAGACCGCCACGGTCCTGATGCCCATCTTCCGCGCCGTCTTGATAACACGGCAGGCGATTTCGCCACGGTTGGCGATAAGGATTTTCTTGAACACGAAGCCCCTGCTCCACTGAGTATTTCTTGATCGCAGCGGTTTCTAGCTGCCGCGTCAAGCTCCGCCAATACGACGGAGGGTGAAGGCCCTCCAGCTATTTCAACAGGGCGCGGGCCATGGGTGGCAATTCGCCGTAGTCGCGTTCGGCAAGGAACTGGGCCAGTGCCTTGGCCACGGGGATTCGCTCCAAATCCTCATATGGACAATCCTCGACCGGTTTTCCCGTCTTGCAGACCTGCGGGCCGAAATCGCTGTTCTGTTCGAGGTTTTCCAGCACGGTCTGCCATGCGTCGTCGCCCTGCCCCAGACGCTGCTTGGCGGCCACCCAGCCTGCCAGAAAGCCGTTGGACTTCCACATGCCGGGATCGAGCTTGGCCTCGAATTCCATGCGGGCAAGATCGCGTTTCAGCAGGTGCGCCATTTCCGGGCGGCTGGAGACATCGTCAAGCTGGTTGCCACGCAGCTGCTGCACGCGGATGGGCGCGAAAGACCCGGCGTAGGAATCGAAGGCATAGAGGAAGTCATTGTCCACATGCATGATCTCCAGCGCACCGTCGCCGTCGGCATCCTCGTAGTAGAAGCCGCCACCATCCAGCGCGCCCGCGTCGATGAGGGACCAGCCAATGGCGTCCCTGGCAGCGGTGGCAATCCAGGTCTGGGTGCAGCAGTGGGCACCGCCTGTGTAGCGGGTGAACACCAGTTGCGGCCCCTCTGTCTGGGGATCGAGTTTCAGCAGCCCGGCGTCCGAGCCAAACATGGAGTAGTCAGTCGGCGTGGTGAAGGAAAAGACCAGTTCGCCGTTGCGCGTGGCAGACGCCGTGGTCGGCCCGGGATTGTCCTCGTCGCCGGTCATGCTGACCGAGAAGGTGAAGGGACCTGAGGAAAACTGCACCGGCTTTTTCAGCTCATAGGTGGCAAGCAGGCGCTGCTCGTCCCACGGGCGCTCCTCGTGCACGGTGTCGATGTATTTGTCGCCGCGCGACAGCAGCGCATCCTTCGGCACTTCGCCAATCCCGTCATGGGCCTTCTTGATGGCTTCGATCGAACCTTCGCTGTAGGGGCCCAGCACGATGGCAAACCAGCCGGATTGCGTGCTCACAACCCTGGCGCGCTCGCTGGCATAATAGCCTGCAATGGCAATGGCTGTGTCCTTGTCCTTGGTGGAGGCGATCGTCAGCCAGCGTTCCTTGCCCTGCAGGGCCATGGACCCGGCCCGGGACTCACAACACATTGCCGTCACCGCCAGCAAGGAGATTGCAATCACGGTAAGCGAACCTTTGATCATGTTGGTTCCTTACAATCAGAATTGGCGTCAAACAGGATGCCATTCTCAACGCATGGTCGAGCCAAGGCGCGTACTCCCACAGAGGTCGAAATCGCGAAGGCTGCCCGTTTTCCCCGCTTAAGAGTCGGTTATCCGGACCCGAACTAGGGAAGTCAAGTTCACTGAAGGGACTTCCATGATACGTGCGATCAGAAAATTCCTGGCGTCTGCAGGCGGAAACGTCTCGACCATGATGGCGATTGCCGCAATTCCGACCCTCGCGGCGGCCGGTGTCGCGGTTGACAGCATCCGGGCCGAACACCTGCGGACCAGACTGGCCGCGGCGCTGGATGGAGCGGTACTTGCAGGAGCTGCAGCCAACAACGGACACACAGAACACGCCGCAAAACATTTCGATGGCAACTTTGCCATGGACGGCACGTTCAATCTCAAGCGCAGCTTCAAGAAGAGCGGGAATATCAGGATCGAGGGCACGGCATCAGCGGATTTGGATGCATCGCTGACACGTGTTCTCGGCTTCCCCGACCTGAGCGTCGAGGTCAAATCAATAGCCGAAACCGAACCAGGCGACGCTGACGACAGCGCAAAGCTCTGCATTCTCGCCCTCTCGCCGAATGCCTCGCAGGCCCTCCTCGCGAACAGTGGCGCAGACGTCAACGCGTCGAGTTGCGAAATCCATGTCAAGAGCACAGGCAATCCCGCCGCCATCTTCAACGCCGGTACAACACTCAGGTCGGCCAAGACGTGCATTCAGGGAACCAGCATCATCGACAATGGCGGCAGCCACCCGAACATGAAAACAGGCTGCACCACCCTGACAGACCCCTACGTCGGCAAGGTGCCGGCACCTGCCAGCAGTTCCTGTGACTTCAGCAACGGCAACTACTCGGGCAAGGTCACGCTGAATCCGGGTATCTATTGCGGCTGGCACAATTTCAATGCCGGCGCCAATGTGAAGCTGAACGCCGGGACATACGTCATCAAGGACGGCGGCTGGAACGTCAACGGTGGCGAATGGGACGGCAAAGGTGTCACCTTCTACTTCGCCGACACATCGAAAATCCAGTTCAACAGCGCGGTCAAGGCCAAGCTGAGCGCCCCGGATTCAGGAGACCTGAAAGGTTTTCTCTTTGCCGAGAAGC
>CALMZX010000079.1 GCA_937870685.1 uncultured Alphaproteobacteria bacterium | reverse complement strand
TAAGCCTGCCGCCAGCGTTCGTTCTGAGCCAGGATCAAACTCTCAAGTTTGAAACTGGATGAGATGGCACTGCTGCCATCTACTGGTCTTTAGCTTTCAAAAAATTGACGAGATAATGTTTTCGATGTTTCCATCGAAGCTTGTACTATCTCTATATTTGAAACGCTTTAGACGTTTGTTTCTTCGTCTCCGGTCACCCGGAGACCGCAAGGACACACGCCGTCTGCGTTTCTCTTTCTTTCAACAACGATGTCAATCAGCGGGGGGCTTGCGTCCCGGCCCTTCGCAGGGCAACACCCTTTCGGGCGTTTTGAGCGACAGACAAACCCTTGCGCCGGTTTCCTCTTTTGGAGGAGGCCGGCTGGTTTAGCCGATCGCTTCTAGATTTCGTACGGAGGCATCGTCGCCGGAGCGCCGGTGTCCCTCAGTGATGGCGCTTATATGTTCAGCCCTATCGAAGTGTCAAGCGCCCTCTGCATTTTTTTTCAAGATTCTTTTAGTGCTTTGAAAAACAAGGAGAATTATCGACACTTTTGCATCATCCAACAGTCATGGGGCAGTCACACATCTGTCCGGATGGTCAAAAATCCGCCTCCGCCATGCTGCACCTGCACAGTAAACAGCCCGGAAAAATCCCCATAAACCTCCGAAACACCGGATCGAGGCGCAAACGCCCTGCTGATTCAGGCTGAAACAGCTGCGGAATCCCCTGTTATGGTTAACGGAATTGAAACCGCACGGCATCACACTGGCGTTTGGAGTGGAGGGGGCGGACCTTCCGTCTCCTGGCCGGAACGGGGCTCTGCCCTCTGCGGCCAAAAAGGTTTGACAGGCCACACCAGCGGCGGGCATTCTGCACCGCAACGGGGCGAGAGATCGACGGCCAGGTCCGCTGAAGCGGAATGGCTGTCGTCGGCCTTTGCATTGATGGATTTCCCCCCGGTGGCGGCACCGGGCTTCAAGGCGGGAGCAAGGTGAGTTGAAAGACCAAGGCGAAAAGGCAGGCCGTGCACTGCGCCCAAGGGCTCCCCGCGCCAGCCTTGTCCCCATCGAACAGGACTTTGAAGCCATCGACCTCGAAACGTCGTTCCTCGAGGATTCCCATCATCACCGCTGGCTGCTGACCACCTGCATTGCAGGCATTGCCGCCACCCTCCTGATCGGCGGCGTCACGCTTGGCATCTTTGGCCAGAACGCCGTACCAGTAGGCGCCAATGCCGCCATCTCTTCGGCAGGCGAGGAGGCGGGCAAGAAGATTCTCGGAAACGCCAACCTGCAAACCGCCTCGACCGGACCTGCGGCGGAAGTTCTGCCGGAGCGCGAACTCCAGGGCGACTGGGCCTATCCCGAAATCTCGGACACGCAACTGCCCTATGGCGAGCAGGAAACGGCTGTGCTCGATGCCGAAATCGAGGCTGTCGAAAACGAAAACGAAAACATCACCACCATCTCGAAGTCGCCGCCGCCCGAACCGGTGGACGAGCGCTTCGTCCTGTCCAAGGGCCGCAACATCATCGAGGAGCTGACCGAGCGCGGTGTCTCCAAGGCGGCAGCCCAGGCGCTGGTCAAATCCATCGCCCCCGTTCTCCCGATCAAGATGATCAAGGCCGGGACCGAGTTTGAAGTCACCCTCGACCGCCAGTACGACTTCTATGGCCGTGAAGTGATCTTCCCGGTGGAACTCTCTTTCAAGCCGGGACCCAAGGAAACCATCGTCGTCGAGGCTGACGAAGATGGCCGCTTTGATGCCCGCATTGATGGCAAGCGCGATGGGGCCACCTCGCAATATGCCGAGATTCCCAATTTCATCTCGCGCAACCGCATCGGTTCCGGCCTTTCCACCACAGCCAAGGACAACGGCGTTCCCGATTACATCGTCTCGGAATTCACCCGCATTTTCTCTTACGATGTCGACTTCCAGCACCAGCTGGCGGCGTCCGATTCCTACGAGATGTTCTTCGGCAAGCCGCTCACCGGCTCGTCCAGCAAGCGCCGCGTGCTGCACTACGCCAAGCTGAATTTCGACGGCAAGACCCAGACCTACTACCGCTTCACGTCATCTGATGGCCACACCGACTATTTCGATGAGAATGGCCGCAGCGCTTCGCGCGCCCTGTTGAAGACGCCGGTGTCCGGGGCCCGCCTCACCTCCGGTTTCGGCATGCGCCGCCATCCGCTCCTGCGCTATTCCAAGATGCACACCGGCGTTGACTTCGGCGCTCCCACGGGAACGCCGATTCGTGCCGCCGGTTCCGGCGTCGTCAATCTCGCGGGCCGCCACGGTGCCTATGGCATTGCCGTCGTCCTGAAACATGGCGCCAAGTACAAGACGCTTTATGCCCACATGTCCCGCCTCGCCGCGGGTGTCCGGTCGGGCGCAAAAATCAACCAGGGCCAGATCATCGGCTATGTCGGCACGACCGGCCGTTCCACCGGCCCGCATCTGCACTACGAAGTGCGCGTGAATGACCGTCCGGTGAACCCGACGGCCATCAAGGCAACGGGCGGCCGCCAGTTGGCGGGCAAGGATTTGCAGAATTTCCGGGCCACCAAGCAGCGCGTTCTCGCCATGATGCAGACAGCACCGTCGTCCTCGCAGGTCGCCCAGGCCGGGCAGTAACGGCTACAGCTTCAGTTTCAGGCGCTGTGATTTCGGCAGGTTTGCCGCTGCAAGCCTGTGGCTTTCGCGGACGTAGTCGCGAAGGGCATCATCATCCATGCTGCGCGGATCGGTCCGTTGCAGCCACAGCATCCCGCGGGAAGCGAGATAAGGCGCAGGCCGCATGCCCGGCTGGTCCTTCAAGAGATCAAAACTCATCTGCGAGCATTTGAAGGTGACGTGAACACCCTTCTCACCTTCATCCCAGGCAATGGCAAAGACCTTGCCCTTGGCACCACCCACTTTCCAGACATGGGCACCACCCCACTGCACCACATGAAACGTGTGCGGCAGACGGGCGCAAAGATCATTGTAGGCAGCGAGAATCATTGCGCCCGAGCTTGACCACAGCCGCAGCCGCAAGCAAGGATGCGCGATGCAATGTGTGCGGGAGGGGGCAAAATGCACTTTGAAAAGGGAATCTGGTCCGCTGCGCTGGACATCTGCAAGCGCAACTCGGGGGCCGTTGCCGCCTATGTCGGGTTGATGATGGTGATCGGCCTGGCCCAGGATTTCATCAGCAGTTCTGGAGGCCTGGCCGTGGCCCAGGCATTTGCGGCAGCACTGCTTGCCATTCCCGCCCATCTGTCGGTCCTGAAGAACATCGACAGCGGCACAGGCATGAAGATGGTGGGCGACAACAAGGTGTTTGGCCAGTTCGTCTGGCGCGGTTTCGGTCTTGGTTTTCTCGCGTTGATCGTGCCGTTCGTGGTCTTGTTCGGACTGCTGATCGCCGACAGCCAGAACGTAGTTCTGGCCTTTGGCGCATTCGGCCTGCTCGCGGCTCTGCTTGCCGCTGCAATCTTTGCCAAGTGGGGCACGATGTTGCCAGCGATTGTGGTGGGAAACGACAAGCGCTTTGCCACGGCCGGCCAGCGCGGCAGCCACAGCTTTGGCTATGCATTCCCCAGGCTGCTCCTGAGCTTTGGCGGTGTCAGCCTTCTCATGATCCTGCTGGCGGTGCTGGTCGGCCAGATGTCCAACGGTGACGGGCGCTTTTTCCCCGATGGCGGCGTGGACGCAGGTGCCATCCTGTCGGCCCTGGCAGGCAATGTGGTGGGTGCCTACCAGGTCGCGCTGACCGCCGTCATTCTCTCCCGCGCCTATCTCATGGCGGAAGCGAAGACGGCGGCCTGAAGGCCCTTAAGTCGTCAGTGCAACGTCACCACATTGCTGGCCTCCGGCTTTGCGCCGTCGATCATGCCGTTGATGGCGATCTTGCCGTTGAGCACGCTCACCTCCACCGTCTCGCCATCCCTCACGCGGCCGGCAAGAATGGCTTCCGCCAACGGATCCTGCACCGCCTTCTGGATGACGCGCTTCAACGGGCGCGCGCCATAGGCCGGATCATAACCCTTGTCGGCGAGCCAGTTGCGTGCCTCGTCGGTGAGCCTGAGGTCGATCTTGCGCTCGCTCAGCAGCTTGAGCAGCCGCGCCATCTGGATATCGACGATGGCACCCATGTGCTGCCGCTTCAGTCGGTGGAACAGGATGATTTCATCGACACGGTTCAGGAACTCCGGCCTGAAGGCGCGCTTCACGACCTCCATCACCTCGTCACGCACCTCATCCACATCCTGCTCCTCGCCAAGGCGCACCAGATGCTCCGATCCGAGGTTGGAGGTCATGATGATCAGCGTGTTCTTGAAGTCCACTGTGCGGCCCTGACCGTCCGTCAGGCGGCCATCGTCCAGCACCTGCAGCAACACGTTGAACACATCAGGGTGCGCCTTCTCGACCTCGTCGAAGAGCACCACCTGATAGGGCCTGCGCCGCACAGCTTCCGTCAACGCACCGCCTTCATCATAGCCGACGTAACCCGGAGGCGCGCCAATGAGCCGCGAAACCGCGTGTTTTTCCATGTATTCCGACATGTCGATCCTGACCATCGCGTGTTCGTCATCGAACAGGAACGAGGCCAGCGCCTTGGTCAGTTCCGTCTTGCCCACGCCCGTGGGGCCAAGGAACATGAAGGAACCGATGGGACGGTTGGGGTCCTGCAACCCCGCGCGCGCCCGACGCACCGCCGTTGCCACGGCTGCTACAGCATCCGCCTGGCCCACCACGCGCTTGGCCAGCGCCTGTTCCATGGCGAGCAGTTTCTCGCGCTCGCCTTCCAGCATCTTGTCCACCGGAATGCCGGTCCAGCGCGAAATCACCTGGGCGATATGCGTATCCGTCACCGCCTCTTCCACCAGCCGGTGGCCGGTGGCTTCTTCGGATGATTTCAGCTTCTTCTCCAGGTCCGGAATGCGCGAATAGGCAAGTTCGCCCGCCGTGGTGAAATCACCCTTGCGCTGCGCCTGTTCCAGCTGCGTGCGCGCCTGGTCCAGTTCGTCCTTGAGCTTTGAAGACGCAGCAAGGCGGTCCTTCTCCTCCTGCCACTTGCGTGTCAGGGCGGCGGATTTTTCTTCCAGTTCCGCCAGTTCCTTTTCCAGCTTGCCCAGCCGGTCCTTCGAGGCCGCGTCATCTTCCTTCTTCAGCGCCTCGCGCTCGATCTGCAGCTGCATGATGCGCCGGTCGAACTCATCCAGTTCTTCCGGCTTCGAATCAACCTGCATGCGCAGCCGCGAGGCCGCCTCGTCCATCAGGTCGATGGCCTTGTCGGGCAGGAAGCGGTCGGTGATGTAGCGGTTGGAGAGCGT
>CALMZX010000078.1 GCA_937870685.1 uncultured Alphaproteobacteria bacterium | reverse complement strand
TCGCCATCCGTGAAGGCGGCCGCACCGTCGGTGCCGGCGTCGTCGCTAAGATCACGGATTGATCCATCCGCCTACGGACGAATATCAAGCCGCCGGAGCGATCCGGCGGTTTTTTATTTGCCTTCGCGGCAGGAAAGTGGATCATCACTCCGTCATCCAACTGGACTTTTGCGCGAGCCGGGCCTGACCTATGCGGGAGAGGCAGGAGATAAACCATGTACATGCCACCCGCCTTTGAAGAGAAAGACCCGGATGTCTTGTGGGGGATTGTCCGCGCCATGCCTCTGGGGCTTCTTGTCTCCCAGAGTGACGGAGGCGTGCTCGCCAATCTCATTCCCTTTGAAGTGGCGCAGGGTGACGGGAACGCCATCCTGCGTGCCCATCTGGCCAAGGCGAACCCGCAGTGGCGGAACCTCGCGGGGCAGAACGTGCTCGTGGTGTTCCAGGGTGCGAATGCCTACGTCACGCCCCAGTGGTACGAAAGCAAGCGTGAGCACGGCAAGGTCGTGCCGACATGGAACTATGCTGTGGTGCAGGTGCGGGGAACCGTGCGCGTGATCGACGATCGCAACTGGCTGTTGGCGCAGGTGAACCGGCTGACCGACCATCATGAGGCACACGTGGGGCAGGGCACGTCATGGAAGGTCTCGGATGCGCCGGACGATTTCATCCAGGCCCAACTGAAGGGCATCGTGGGCATCGAGATCGACGTCACCCAATTGACGGGCAAACTGAAGACCAGCCAGAACCGTCCGGTGCCGGACCGGGCCGGTGTGGCGGCTGGGCTTGAGGCGTCTGGTGGTGAACAGAACTCGCGCATGGCAGGTCTTGTGCGCCGTCACCTTGGATGAGGGGTTTCGTGTGCCGGAAAAAGTGGACGGCGGCTGCTTGCTCTGCTGGAGTGCCACCGGAATTCACGGGAGCAGAACATGACGGAGTGGCAGGACCGCTTCACCTTGGCGGGCCGCACGGCCTTGGTGACGGGCGCGAGCAAGGGCATCGGTTTTGAGATTTGCCGGGTGCTGGCAGATGCGGGCGCGGATATTGCCGCAGTGGCCCGTGACAAGGAAGGCCTCGCCAGCGTCAAGGCCGAGGTGGAAAAGAAGGGCCGCAGGTGCGTTGCCATCGAATCCGATCTTGCCACCGTGGATGGACCTCGATCCGCTGCACGGGAGGCCCTCAGGGCTTTCGGCGTGGTGGATGTCCTCGCCAACAACGCGGGCGTCACCACCATCAGATCGATCATCGACACGCCTGTCGAGGATTGGGAATGGGTGAACAACGTCAACCTGCGCGCGCCCTACCTGCTGGCGCAGGAACTGGTGCCTGCCATGATCCAGCAGAAGCGTGGCAAGGTGATCAACATCTCCTCGCAGTCCGGCGTGGTGGCGCTGGACGACCATGGTGCCTACGGGGCGTCCAAGGGCGGCCTCAACATGTTCACCAAGGTGATGACCGTCGAGTGGGCCAAGCACAACATTCAGTGCAACAGCGTTTGCCCCACGGTGATCCTGACACCCATGGGCGAAATGGTCTGGGGCGACCCGGCCAAGGGTGATCCCATGAAAGCAAAGATCCCGGCGGCGCGCTTTGGCCGGACAACGGAAGTGGCGGACCTCGTCCTGTTCCTGTCCTCCTCGGCCTCTGATCTGATCAACGGCCAGACCATCCTCATTGATGGCGGCTTCACGGCGCAGTAGGCGGCGTCAGGCATCCGGATCCGGCGGGGGCGGGGCGGCACCTGCCCGGTCGGTGCGTTTGCCGTCGGCCTTCAGGCGAAGCCTGTTGTACTCCTCCACGCTCATCAGGATGAGCCGGGGCTTGCCCCGCTGGGTGATGGTGACGGGGCCTTGCAGTGCCCGGGCAATAATGTCGCCGGATTTGCGGGAAAGGTCAGATGTCGAATAGCGCATGACTTGTATATACAGCATTGCTGTATTTGGTGCAAATGCTGTATTTGTTGTATGTCAAGGGTAAAGATTTCGTCTGTTGACGGATGATGTCCAACCCTCTAAAGCCCGGCCATCACACACATAGACGCACGGTCCAACCGCGCCCAAACGGCGCTGACGGACTTTGCACTAGGGGTATAGCTCAGTTGGTAGAGCGGCGGTCTCCAAAACCGCAGGTCGTGGGTTCGAGCCCTACTGCCCCTGCCATTGCGATGTGTTGAAATGCAGGGGGTGCGGCCCCACATAAAGCGTTTCAATATGTTGTAAACAAAGGAAAAACGATGGCCAAAAGCAATCCGGTGGAGTTCCTGCGGGAAGTTCGTGAAGAGGGCAGGAAAATCACCTGGCCGACGCAGCGCGAACTCGGCATCTCGACGATCATGGTCGTCATCATGGTGGTTGCCGCCTCGTTGTTCTTCCTGGGCGTTGACGCGATTCTCAAGTGGGTCGTGGACAGCGTGCTGTTTGGATTCTGACGGTTAAAACGAGGCCTATCCGGAACATGGCGAAACGCTGGTACATCGTCCACACCTACTCGAACTTCGAAAAGAAGGTGATGGAGGACATCAAAAAGCAGGTTGTCCAGAAGAAGCTGGATGAGCTGTTCGAACAGGTCATCGTGCCCACCGAAGAGGTGGTGGAAATCCGCCGTGGCCGCAAGTTCAAGACCGAGCGCCGCTTCTTCCCCGGTTATGTGCTGGTGAAGGTGGATCTGACGGACGAGGCTTTCCACCTGATCAAGAACACACCGAAGGTGACGGGCTTCCTGGGCTCAGGCCTCAAGCCGGTGCCGATCAGTGATGCTGAAGCCGCCCGCATTCTCAACCAGGTGGCCGAAGGCGTCGAGAAGCCCAAGACAACGATCCATTTCGAGATCGGCGAACAGGTGCGCGTGGCCGATGGCCCGTTTGCCTCGTTCAACGGCCAGGTCGAGGAAGTGGACGAAGAACGTTCGCGCCTCAAGGTGGCCGTGTCGATCTTCGGTCGTCCGACCCCTGTCGAACTGGAATACGGCCAGGTCGAGAAGATGAAATAGAATTCCACTTCTCCCGCCTGCGGGAGAAGGTGGCGAGTGCCCGGCGCAAGCCGGGGACGAGACGGATAAGGGCCGTCACTTGAAGTCCCTCACCTGCCTTGCGCCGCAAGGCGTCCTCTCCCGCCTGCGGGAGAGGTGAAGACTGAAACCCCGTGGGAGGCCTCACAGCCGCACCACTAACCTTTGAAGAAGGGAAAACATAGAATGGCGAAGAAAGTCGTCGGCTATGTCAAGCTGCAGGTTCCTGCAGGACAGGCCAACCCGTCGCCGCCGATCGGACCGGCTCTCGGTCAGCGCGGCCTCAACATCATGGAATTCTGCAAGGCCTTCAACGCCGCCACGCAGAAGATGGAACAGGGCTCGCCCGTTCCGGTGGTCATCACCGCCTATCAGGACAAGTCCTTCACCTTCGAGATGAAGTCGCCGCCGGCGTCCTACTTCTTGAAGAAGGCCGCCAAGATCAACGCCGGTTCCAAGGAGCCGGGCAAGAATCTCGTCGGCAAGGTGACCATGGCCCAGTGCCGTGAGATCGCCGAAGCCAAGCTCTCCGGCATGAACGCCCGCGACCTCGAAGCAGGCGCCAAGGAAATTGCCGGTTCCGCCCGTTCCATGGGCCTTGAAGTGGTGGGAGACTAAGTCATGGCTAAACTCCCCAAGCGCATGCAGAAGAGCCACGCCGGCATTGACGCCAGCAAGTCCTTCGGCCTCGACGAAGCCGTGAAGCTCGTCAAGGAACGCGCCATCGCCAAGTTCGATGAAACCATCGAAGTATCGATGAACCTCGGCGTCGATCCGCGCCACGCCGACCAGATGGTCCGCGGCGTGTGCAACCTGCCGAACGGTTCGGGCCGCAAGGTCCGCGTCGGCGTGTTCGCCAAGGGCCCGAAGGCTGAAGAAGCCAAGAAGGCCGGTGCTGACGTCGTCGGCGCCGAAGATCTCTTCGAGATCGTCAACAAGGGCACGATCGACTTCGACCGCTGCATCGCCACGCCGGACATGATGGGCCTCGTCGGCCGTCTCGGCAAGGTGCTCGGCCCCCGCAACATGATGCCGAACCCCAAGGTTGGCACCGTGACGATGGATGTCACCGCCGCGGTCAAGGCCGCCAAGGGTGGCGCTGTCGAGTTCCGCGTGGAAAAGGCAGGCATCGTGCAGGCTGGCGTCGGCAAGGCGTCATTCTCTGCCGAGCAGATTGCCCAGAACGTGCGCGCCTTCGTGGACGCCGTGAACAAGGCGAAGCCCGCCGGTGCCAAGGGCACCTACGTGAAGAAGATTTCGATCTCGTCCACCATGGGCCCCGGCGTAAAGATTGACGCCGCCACCACGGGTACGGCGTAATCAAGAATACCCGTGCCGCGGAAATCAAACTCTGCGGCACGGGCGCCAACGGCCCCTCAAGGCCCGAGGCACTCCTGTCCGAGATTGCCGGCGCGGTGTGAAAGCACCGCTTAATCACGAAAGCCAGCATGAGATGGGTCAAGACGGAATTCGAATTGTCCGCGCAGGCGGAACGTTCAGTCGGTTGCGACCTCAGAACCCGTGCGAACCACTCCGGTGGAAAACATGGGGGACAGGCCAAGAGCGTTGCGGGAGTTTTCCCGCAACAGGTCCAACCGGTGGGATGGAAACATCCTGCCACAACGGAGAGAGCAAGTGGAAAGAGCTGAAAAGAAAGAGCTCGTCGCAACGTTCAACACCGTGGCCAAGACCACAGGTGTGCTCGTCGTGGCCCACAACAAAGGCTTGACTGCGAACCAGGTCCTCGACCTGCGGAACAAGATGGCCAAGGCGGGCGCGACCGTAAAGGTCGTGAAGAACCGCCTCGCTGTGCGCGCTCTCGAAGGCACCGACGCTGCCGGAATCGCCAAGCTGTTCACAGGCCCCACCATGGTGGCCTATGGCGCTGACCCGGTTTCGGCCCCGAAGGTGGCTGCCGACTTCGCCAAGGCCCACGAGAAGTTCGTGGTTCTGGGCGGTGCCCTCGGCAAGACCACCCTCGATGCCAGCGGCGTCAAGGCACTCGCGGAACTGCCGTCGCTTGATCAACTGCGCGGCAAGATCATCGGGCTCATCCAGGCCCCGGCGACGAAGATCGCTGGTGTCCTGCAGGCGCCCGCTGGCCAACTGGCCCGCGTGTTCAATGCCTACGCCACGAAGAGCTGATGCACGGCTTGTTGAACTGAACCGAACAACCGACTGAAACAAGAGAGTATATAAAATGGCTGATCTCGCCAAAATCGTTGAAGACCTGTCCGCCCTGACCGTCCTGGAAGCCGCTGAGCTGTCCAAGATGCTCGAAGAGAAGTGGGGCGTTTCCGCCGCTGCTCCGGTGGCTGTTGCCGCCGCTGCCGGCCCGGCTGCCGCCGCCGTCGAAGAGAAGACGGAGTTCACCGTCGTTCTCGCCGCCGCTGGCGACAAGAAGATCGAAGTGATCAAGGAAGTCCGCGCCATCACCGGCCTCGGCCTCAAGGAAGCCAAGGACCTCGTCGAAGGCGCGCCGAAGCCCGTGAAGGAAGGCGTTGCCAAGAAGGACGCCGAAGACATGAAGAAGAAGCTCGAAGCGGCTGGTGCCAAGGTCGAGCTGAAGTAACGCGTTTCGCCGCCGGCATCCGGATTGCTCCGGGTGCCGGTGGCGGCCAGTGAACGACAACGGTTTGTTTGAAGGTCCGGGGCCGGGTTTTCGAACAAGCCGTTTGGTGCGTCTCAGGATGCACTGTTTTGAAATTGTTGTGACAGGGAAGACAAGATGGCCGATACCCGTACGACCGCAGCGAGCCGCAAGCGCATCCGCAAAGTGTTTGGCAAGGGCATTGAAGTTGCCGAAATGCCGAACCTCATCGAGGTGCAGCGTGAATCCTACGACCAGTTCCTCCAGGTGAAGGAACCGGCCGGCGGACGCCTCAACGAGGGCCTGCAGTCGGTGTTCAAGTCGGTGTTCCCGATCTCGGACTTTGCCGGTCAGGCTGTGCTCGAATTCGTGCGTTATGAATTCGAAGCTCCCAAGTTCGACGTTGATGAATGCCAGCAGCGCGGCATGACCTTCGCGGCGCCCCTCAAGGTGACGCTGCGCCTCATCGTGTTTGAAATCGATCCGGACACGCAGGCCAAGTCGGTCAAGGACATCAAGGAGCAGGACGTCTACATGGGCGACATTCCGCTCATGACCAAGAACGGCACCTTCGTGGTGAACGGCACGGAACGCGTCATCGTCTCGCAGATGCACCGTTCGCCCGGCGTCTTCTTCGACAACGACAAGGGCAAGAGCCATTCCTCGGGCAAAATCCTTTTCGCCGCCCGTGTCATTCCCTACCGCGGCTCGTGGCTCGACTTCGAGTTCGACGCCAAGGACATCATCCACGCCCGCATCGACCGCCGCCGCAAGCTGCCGGTGACGACGCTGCTTTACGCGCTCGGCATGCATGGCGAGGAAATCCTCCACACCTTCTACAAGTCAGTGCCCTACACGCAGACCAAGGAAGGCTGGAAGACGCCGTTCAATCCCGAGCGCTTCAAGGGCATCAAGCCCGCCGTTGACCTCGTGGACGCCAAGACGGGGCAGGTGGTTGTCGAAGCCGGCAAGAAGATCACGCCGCGCCTCGCCCGCAAGATCGCCGAAGACGGCACCAAGGAATTGCTGCTGCGTGACGAAGACCTGCACGGCCACTACCTCGCCGATGAACTGGTCAACGCCCAGACCGGTGAAATCTACGGTGAAGCCGGTGACGAACTGACCGAGAAGTCACTCAATGCGCTGAAGGACCAGGGCTTCAAGACCCTCAACCTTCTGGACGTCGACCACATCAACACCGGCCCCTACATCCGCAACACGCTGAAGGCCGACAAGGTTGAAACCTACGAGCAGGCGCTGGTGGAAGTCTACCGCGTCATGCGCCCCGGCGAGCCGCCGACGCGCGAAGGTGCCGAAGCCCTGTGGAACGGCCTGTTCTTCGACCAGGAGCGCTACGATCTCTCGGCCGTGGGCCGCGTGAAAATGAACATGCGCCTCGAACTGGACGTGGCGGACACCATCCGCGTGCTGCGCAAGGAAGACATCCTTGAAGTCATCAAGGTGCTGCACAACCTGCGCGACTCGAAGGGCGACGTGGACGACATCGACCACCTCGGCAACCGCCGTGTGCGCTCGGTCGGCGAGCTCATGGAGAACCAGTACCGCCTCGGCCTCGTCCGCATGGAACGCGCCATCAAGGAGCGCCTGTCCTCGGTCGATATCGACACGGTGATGCCGCATGACCTGATCAACGCCAAGCCTGCGGCAGCGGCCGTGCGCGAGTTCTTCGGTTCCTCCCAGCTCTCGCAGTTCATGGACCAGACCAACCCGCTCTCGGAAATCACCCACAAGCGCCGCCTTTCGGCCCTTGGCCCGGGCGGTCTGACGCGCGAGCGTGCTGGCTTCGAAGTCCGCGACGTGCACACCACGCACTATGGCCGCATCTGCCCGATTGAAACGCCGGAAGGCCCGAACATCGGCCTCATCAACTCGCTCGCGACCTACGCCCGCGTCAACAAGTACGGCTTCATCGAAACGCCCTACCGCAAGGTGGTGGCGGGCAAGGTGACCAACGAGGTCAAGTACCTCTCGGCCATCGAGGAGTCGAAGTACTACATCGGCCAGGCCAACGTTGCCCTCACCAAGGACAACAGGTTTGCCGATGAACTGGTGATCGTGCGCCATCACGGCGACGTGCTGCAGATGCCGGCTGACCGCGTTGACTTCATCGACGTGTCGCCGAAGCAGATCGTCTCGGTTGCCGCGGCGCTTATTCCGTTCCTTGAAAACGACGACGCCAACCGCGCCCTCATGGGTTCGAACATGCAGCGTCAGGCCGTGCCGCTAGTGCGCTCGTCGGCGCCCTTCGTCGGCACCGGCATGGAAGCTGTCGTGGCCCGCGACTCCGGCGCTGCCATCACCGCCCGCCGCGCCGGCGTGGTGGACCAGGTCGACGCCAAGCGCATCGTCATCCGCGCCACGGAGGAGACCGATCCGTCCAAGCCCGGCGTTGACATCTACACGCTCTCGAAGTTCCAGCGCTCCAACCAGTCCACCTGCATCAACCAGCGTCCGCTGGTGCGCGTCGGTGACGTGATCGGGGCAGGCGACATCATCGCCGATGGTCCGTCCACGGAGCTGGGTGACCTCGCCCTCGGCCAGAACGTGCTCGTCGCCTTCATGCCGTGGAATGGCTACAACTTCGAA
>CALMZX010000077.1 GCA_937870685.1 uncultured Alphaproteobacteria bacterium | reverse complement strand
ATCATCGGCGCGCAGTTCTTCACCTCGTTCCCGGAAGCCACCCGCAACGTCTTCGCGCTGCTGGCCTTCGCCGCCGGCTTCCTCGTGCGTCCCTTCGGCGCGCTTGTGTTCGGCGCGCTGGGTGATCTCATCGGCCGCAAGTACACCTTCCTCATGACCATCATGATCATGGGTCTCTCCACCTTCCTCGTGGGCATGCTGCCCAGCTACTCGACCTGGGGCGCTGCCGCACCGATCATCCTGATCGCGTTGCGCATGGCCCAGGGCCTCGCCCTTGGCGGCGAATACGGCGGTGCCGCGATCTATGTCGCGGAACACGCCCCGCCCAACAAGCGCGGCTACTACACCTCGTTCATCCAGACGACGGCCACGCTCGGCCTTCTGCTGTCGCTGATCGTGATCCTGATCGTCCAGGGCTATGTGAACGGCAGCTATCCCGATGTGCCGGTGCTTGACGCGGCCGGTGCCGCCGTCATGGGCGCTGATGGCAAGCCCACAATGATGAAGGCCTTCAACGCCTGGGGCTGGCGCATCCCGTTCCTCGGTTCCATCTTCCTGCTGGCGATCTCGCTCTACATCCGCCTGCAGATGAGTGAATCGCCCGCCTTCAAGCGCATGAAGGAAGAAGGCACGGCCTCCAAGGCACCGCTCAGCGAAGCCTTCGGCTCGCCGCGCAACGCGCTGGTGCTGCTGATCGCGCCGGTCCTGTTCATCCTTGCCTGGTTCACGGGCATGCTGACCAGCACGGTTGCTGCCGGCATCGGCATCATCTTTGCCGTTGTGGCCGTCCTCTGGGGTCTCAAGAATGCCAAGCTGGCGCTCATCGCGCTGCTCGGCCTCACCGCCGGCCAGGCCGTGGTCTGGTATGCGGGCCAGTTCTACGCCCTGTTCTTCCTGCAGAACGTCATCAAGCTCGACAGCTTCACGGCCAACGTGATGGTTGCCTGGTCGCTGATCATCGGCACCGTGGGCTTCCTGATCTTCGGTGCCCTGTCGGACCGCATCGGCCGCAAGCCGATCATCCTCGCAGGCTGCCTGCTCGCCGCCATCACGGTGATCCCGGTGTTCAAGATGCTGACGCAGCTTGGCAACCCGGCACTCTCGGCGGCCCAGCAGACGGCGGTGACGGTGACTGCCGATCCGGCGAACTGCTCGTTCCAGTTCAACCCCACGGGCACGGTCAAGTTCACCAATTCCTGCGACGTTGCCAAGGCCCAGTTGGCCCGCACGTCGGTGAACTACGAGACCGTTGATGCACCTGCCGGTGCGAATGCCCAGATCAAGGTCGGCGAGACGGTGATCGACTCTTACGACGTGGCTGCCAACGCCGCCGCGATCAAGACCGCCACCGAGGCCCTTGACAAGGCCAAGGCTGGCACCGACCAGGCAGCGACCGACGCCGCCCAGGCCGCGCTCGACAAGGAAAAGGGTGTCAAGGGTGCCTTTGAAAAGGGCCTGAACGACGCCTTGAAGGCGGCCGGCTATCCGCTGGTTGCCGCCGACAACACAACAGTGGCAAAGGCGTCGAACTTCTTCGACATCTTCAGCGGCCAGAAACTTGGCATGGTTGCCCTGCTGACCTACCTCATCGTTCTTGTGACGATGGTCTATGGTCCGATCGCTGCCATGCTTGTCGAACTCTATCCGACCCGCATCCGCTACTCCGGCCTGTCGCTGCCCTACCACATCGGTAACGGCTGGTTCGGCGGCCTGATGCCGGCCACCGCCTTCGCCATCTCGGCACAGACCGGCAACATCTACGGCGGTCTCTGGTACGTCATTGTCGTGGCGCTGATGACGCTGGTGATCGGTGCGATCTTCGTGCCGGGCGGCACCCACAAG
This sequence comes from uncultured Alphaproteobacteria bacterium, assembly GCA_937870685.1. GTDB lineage: Bacteria > Pseudomonadota > Alphaproteobacteria > Rhizobiales > Aestuariivirgaceae > Aestuariivirga. Next base: position 76,091 of record CALMZX010000077.1, on the reverse strand, counting down.
AAGGACATCTTCGCCGACGACCTGCGGCGCTGATCAGACTTCACAACAGCATTCCAAGGTGGGCCGGGTTCATCCCCGGCCCATTTTTTTGCCGGGCAGGAGCGCTCCCGCCGGAACAGGCTACTGCTGGCGGGGCCTGAGGAAGGACCAGGCCGTCCACAGGACAGCGGTGATGATGCTGTTGGCGACCAGGCCTGAGATGATGGCCTGCATCATCGGCACGTCGGCGCGCGGCAGGGTCGCCGGAATGATCACCGCGATGAATACGATGCCGGCCACGATGGGCAGCACCACCCCGGTCTGGGCGCGGGTACGTTCCATGGTCAGGATGAGCCCAGCCAGCAACCCGATGCGGAAGATATCGGTCAGTTGCGACATCAGGAGGGTGGTGGTGTCCATCAGGGGGCTCCCCGGTTTGTGGGCTTTCAGGCTCCGGGCTATCACAGGGCCGGGGCGCTGCGCCAGATGGATGTGACCAAAGTAGGTCTATCCGGCGCGGGCCGGGAGTGCTGGCATGGGCGGATGCGTCTTGCTCTGTTGTCGGATATCCATGCCAATCTTCCGGCGCTTGAGGCATGTCTTGCCGCGGCGCAGGCCCTGGGGGCGGAGCGGCTGGTTTTTCTCGGAGATTTTGTCGGTTACGGACCTGACCCGGAGGCGGTGGTCCGGCGCGTGCAGCCACTCATTGCGGCAGGTGCCATCGGCATCCTTGGCAACCATGATGCAGCGACGTTTCAAAGCGACGGCAGCATGAATTCCATGGCGGCGGCGGCAATCGCGTGGACGCGGCAGCAGCTGTCGCCGGACTCCATCGACTTCCTCAAATCGCTTCCGATGGAGGTGAATGACGGAGCCCACATGTTCGTGCATGCAGACGCGTCCAACCCCTCAGCCTGGAATTATGTAACGGACCCGGAGATGGCCGGGCGCAGCCTTGCAGCAGTAAAGGCCAATGTGACCTTCTGCGGACACGTGCACAAGCCGGCTCTCTATTGCGTGACGCAGGCGGGCGGCAAGGTGACGGCCCACATCCCCTCCAGCGACATCAGCATTCCGCTTGCCGCGCACCGGCAGTGGCTTGCCGTGCTCGGGGCGGTGGGCCAGCCACGGGACGGCAATCCGGCAGCGTCCTTCGCCATCTTCAATCCGGCGGTGCGCAGCCTGACCTATCACCGGGCACCCTATGACGTTGAAGACGTGGCGCGCCGTGTGCTGGATGCGGGACTGCCGGAGAGTCTGGCGGCGCGGCTGTTGAAGGGACGTTGAGGAATGGCAAAGGCAAGGCTGGAAGCTGGTGCCCTGGTAGGCGGCTACCGTGTCAAGGAACTGCTGCACACCGGCGGCATGGCCAGGCTCTGGACCGTCACGCCTGACGGGGGCGAGGGCGAATACCTCATGAAGGTGCCGGTGCTGCAGGAAGGCGAAGATCCTGCCAGCATCGTCGGTTTCGAGATGGAGCAGATGATCATGCCGCGGCTCAAGGGCCCGCATGTGCCACGCTACATCGCCAGCGGAGATTTTTCCGTGCAGCCCTTCATCGTCATGGAAAGGATCGAGGGTGAGTCCCTCCTGCCCAAGCTGGCAAACCTGCCGCTTCCCGTGGCGGAGGTGACCGAGCTTGGCCGCAAGATCGCGCTGGCGCTGGAGGCCCTGCACCGGCAGCGCGTCGTGCATCTCGACATCAAGCCGTCGAACATCATGATCCGGCCGACGGGCGAGGCGGTGCTCGTGGATTTCGGTCTCTCGCGCCATCTCGACCTGCCCGACCTCATGGCCGAGGAATTCCGGCTGCCGTATGGCACGGCCCCCTACATGGCGCCGGAGCAGATATTGGGGCAACGCCATGACGCCCGCAGCGACTTCTTCGCCCTTGGGGCGCTGCTCTATTTCTTCGCCACGGGGGAACGGCCCTTCGGCGATCCGCCGCGGCTGAAGGGGCTGAAGCGCCGTCTGTGGTGGGATCCGGTGCCGCCGCGTGCTCTCAACAAGGAGGTGCCCCTGTGGCTGCAGGAAATCATCCTGCGCTGCCTCGAGGTCAATGCCTCGCGGCGCTATCCCAATGCCCAGCAGCTGCTTTTTGACCTCACGCATCCCTCCGAAGTCAGGCTCACCAAGCGGGCCCACAAGGAGAAGCAGGACGGATTCTTTGTCCGGTTGCGGCGCAAGTCGGAGCCGCTGGACAGCCTGATCGACCATCCGCAGGATGCCAGCGCCGGACTTGCACAGGCACCCATCGTTGCGGTGGCAATTGATCTTGGCACCATGTCGCCGGAACTCTCGGAGGCAGTGCGCCAGACAGTGAAGCGCATCGTGGAGCGTTCCACGGAAATCCGCGTCGCATGCCTCAACATCCTGAAACTGAAGCGGCTGGCGCTCGACACCACGCTGGACGAGGAGGGCAACAACAAGCATGTGGCGCGCATCGTGCAGCTCAAGGACTGGGCCCGGCCCCTTGACGTGGCGCAGGCGCAGGTGAGCTTTCATGTGCTGGAAGCCATCGATCCGGCGGAGGCCATTCTCGAATATGCCCGCGAGAACACCGTCGATCACATCGTGATGGGGGCGCGTGACAATTCCACCATGCGCAAGCTGCTGGGCAGCGTGTCGGCGCGCGTCGCGTCGGAGGCCCCCTGTACCGTCACCGTCGTGCGCAACCGCAAGGACGATCAGGACGCGCCTGAATCTTGAGCCCCGTCATCCTGAGGCTCTTCGGGTTCGTCGCTTTCCACGGCGGGAATGGCATAGGTGCCGCCCAGCCACCGGCCAAGGTCAACCTGGGCGCAGCGCTGGGAGCAGAAGGGATGGAATTTCTGCGCGCTCGGCTTCTTGCAGATGGGGCAGGGCCGCCGGGGCCGGAGATGAACCGGCTCGGGCATCAGAGCAGCGTTGAAGGCTTGTGCATCAGCGTATGGAAGACGGGGAAGCCCGCGCCTTCGAGGAGATGCACCGTTTCATAGAGCGGCAGTCCGACAACGCCGGAGTGCGAGCCGGAGAGCAGGCGCACGAAGGCCTCGGCGCGGCCCTGGATGGCATAGCCGCCGGCCTTGCCGCGCCATTCGCCACTGGCGGTGTAGGCGTGAATGTCCTCGCGGGAGAGGCGCTTGAAGCGCACCTTGGTCTCGGAGCAGCGATAGGTCTGGCGGCCTTTGGGATCGATCAGGCAGACGGCCGAATAGACCCAGTGCGAGCGGCCCGAGAGCAGCGTGAGGGCCGCCTTCACATCCTGTTCGGTTTCGGCCTTGGGCACGGAACGGCGGCCCAGGCCCACCACCGTGTCGGCGGCGAGGATGAAGACATTGGGACCAAGGTCCTTGACCAGCGGCAGGTCCACCACGGCCTTGGCCTTTTCCTGCGCGAGGCGGATGGCAAGGCGGCGGGGTGTTTCAAAGCGTTCCGGGGTTTCGTCAATGTCTGCCGGGCACATCAGGTCGGGGGCGATGCCGACGCGCTCCAGGAGCGCGAGGCGGCGCGGCGAGGCACTGGCCAGCACGAGTCGGCTTTTCGGCTTGTCCTCGGCCATGCGTCCTCCGGTCCTGTTACTTGAAGCGGTAGTTGATGCGGCCCTTGGTCAGGTCATAGGGCGTCATTTCCACCATGACCCGGTCTCCTGCGAGGACGCGGATGCGGTTCTTGCGCATCTTGCCCGAGGTGTGGGCGATGATTTCGTGTGCGTTGTGGTCGAGCTTCACGCGGAACGTCGCGTTGGGCAGCAGTTCCGAGACCGTGCCTTCGAATTCGAGCAGTTCTTCCTTTGCCATTCAATCTCCTTGGGGCTTGGCAGTGCGCAAGGATCAGCCAAAGCCGCCCGGCGCGGGGCAGCAATGGACCTTTCGGGGGCAATTTTCAAGTGCGGGCAATGCCTTCGGCCTGCGGTTGCGGAAGCCGGGGGAAGGCGCTAACAGGCGGGCCATGAAATCATCACCCGCCAGCGCCACGCATGAGCGACTTGGCCCCGCTACCAAGGACGACGTGAAGCTGCCCTCCGAGCGCAGCTTTGCCCATGTATTTGGGGCTGTGTTCGCGCTTGTCTCGCTGTTCCCGCTGGTGCACGGCGGGGCGTGGCGGCCATGGGCGCTGGGCGTGGCGGCAGCTTTCCTCGTTCTCGGCTATGCGGCCCCCGCCGTTCTGCGGCCGCTGAACAAGTTGTGGTTCAAGTTCGGCCTGCTGCTGCACGCCATCGTCAATCCGCTGGTTCTGGGTGCCATGTTCTTCCTGGCGGTGACGCCGATGGCGCTGGTCATGCGGCTTTTCGGCAAGAAGCTGCTCAACATGTCCTATGACCCCGCCGCAACAAGCTACTGGATCGAACGCACGCCGCCGGGCCCCGCGCCCGAGACCGTGCGGCGGCAATTCTGAAGGAGTATCCATGTCGTTTCTGAAAGAGCTCTGGGCCTTCGCCCGTGAACGCAAGAAGGTGTGGCTGCTCCCGCTCCTCGTCATGCTCGTGGTCTTTGGCGGCTTGCTCATCCTCGCCAAGGGCAGTGCGGTTGCGCCCTTCATCTACACGATTTTCTGAGGCCAGCGGATCTTGCGGGTTCTCGGCGTCTCGGCATTCTATCATGACAGTGCAGCCGCCTTGGTGGTGGATGGCCGCATTGTCGCGGCCGCGCAGGAAGAACGCTTCACGCGCAAGAAGCATGACGCCGGGTTTCCGAACCATGCCATCGCCTATTGCCTTGAGGCAGCAGGCCTGACGCTGGAGCAGGTGGACTTTGTCGCCTTTTACGACAAGCCCTTCCTGAAGTTCGAGCGCCTGCTGGAAACCTATCTCGCCTTCGCGCCCAAGGGCTTCACGTCCTTCCGCATGGCCATGCCGGTGTGGCTGCGCGAGAAGCTGTTCCAGAAGGACCTGTTGCGCAAGGAGCTGAAGAAGATCGCGCCCGCTTTCGATGGCGAGAAGCTGGTGTTCACCGAACATCATCTCAGCCACGCGGCCAGCGCCTTCTTCCCGTCACCGTTCGAGAACGCGGCCGTCCTCACCATGGACGGGGTGGGTGAATGGGCGACGACGTCTCTGGCCATGGGGCAGGGGTCGAAGCTCGACATCCACAAGGAAATCCATTTCCCCCACTCGCTGGGCCTGCTCTATTCGGCCTTCACCTACTATACCGGCTTCAAGGTCAATTCCGGCGAATACAAGATCATGGGGCTTGCGCCCTATGGTACGCCCAAATACGCCCAGACCATCCGTGACAATCTCATCGATGTGAAGGACGACGGCTCCTATCGCCTCAACATGGACTACTTCGACTATTGCACCGGTCTCACCATGACCAATGCGAAGTTCGACGCGCTGTTCGGTGGTCCGCCGCGCAAGGCGGAGCAGCTGCTCACCCAACGCGAGATGGACCTCACGGCATCAGTCCAGCACGTGCTGGAAGAGGTGGTGATCAAGATGGCCCGCGCCATTGCCAAAGAAACGGGCGCGCGAAACCTGTGTCTTGCCGGTGGCGTGGCCCTCAATTGCGTCGCCAACGGCAAGGTGCTGCGCGATGGCGCATTCGACAACATCTGGATCCAGCCTGCCTCGGGTGACGCGGGTGGTGCGCTCGGGGCCGCCCTTTCCGTCAGCCATGGTATTGGTGGCGTGACACGCAGCGTGGCCGCGTCGGGCGATGGCATGGCGGGCGCCTATCTTGGCCCGTCCTATGAGCAGGCCGACATTGAGGCGCGCCTGAAGGCCGCCGGAGCGGTATTCGAGGTGCTGGATGACAAGGCGGTCATTGCCGACACGGCGCAGGCGCTTGCTGATGGCAAGGCCGTGGGCTGGTTCCAGGGCCGCATGGAGTTCGGTCCGCGGGCCCTGGGCAACCGCTCCATTCTCGGCGATCCGCGGTCGCCCAAGATGCAGTCGGTGCTCAACCTCAAGGTCAAGTACCGCGAATCCTTCCGGCCCTTCGCGCCATCGGTATTGCGCGAGCATGTGTCTGAGTGGTTCGAAATCGACTCAGACAGCCCCTACATGCTGCTGGTCGCCGATGTGGTGAAGGGCAAGCGCCGCGTGATGACGGCGGCGGAAGAGGCGCTCTTTGGCATCGACAAGCTCAATGTGCCACGTTCTGAAATTCCCGCCGTGACCCATGTGGACTATTCGGCGCGGGTGCAGACGGTGCACAAGGAAACCAACCCGCAGTACCACGCGCTGATTTCGGCCTTCGCCAAGAAGACCAAGTGCCCGGTGGTGGTGAACACCAGCTTCAACGTGCGCGGCGAGCCGCTGGTCTGTTCGCCTGAAGACGCCTTCCGCTGCTTCATGGGCACGGAGATTGAAGTGCTGGTGGTCGGCAACTGCCTCCTGCGCAAGGAAAAGCAGGACCCGGCCCTCAAGCTGAATTACGAAACGGCCTTCGAACTGGATTGATCGCTCGGGCGGTCTGAAATCGGCGACATCGCTGTGCGCCGTTGCGTGGGCTATGCCCCGGCCTGGTCGGCCTTGCTGAAGCGGGATGACACCAGTTCCCTGATCTTCCGGAAGGTGCGCCGCCGTACACCGAGACGGCGGGTCTCGTGTTTCATCAGATCGGTGATGGAAATCGGCGCGGCACCCAGTGCGGAGTCAAAACTGTCCGTCAACCGAACGCATTCTGCCGGCGAGACCGCTCCCTGCACAAGGCTGTTGGCCTGGGCGAAGGCCGCGTCCACAACCGCCCACGCCGGGTGGGGGAGGCGCGCCACGCGGGTGTCGTTGCGCGTCGGCGCCACAAGTGAACTGCCATGTCCCAGCCACCATTTCTGCGATGACCGGTAGGGGTCGGCATAATTCCCCACGGTCTGCCACCAGGTGAAGGATTCCGGGGCGGGTTCCAGGCCGCAAAACGCGAACATGCGACTGACAACATTCGGGTTGTCGGCAAGGAATTCGTCAAAAGGCACGATCAGGCAATCGGCAGCGGTCTTGGCGCTGAGAAGCCCGCTGAGATATTCCACCAGCAGCGGCCTGACGTCATTGGTGGCGGCAAAAAACTCAGCCACCTTCGCCAGCCATTCAGCGGGATTTCGGACGGAGTAGATGATCTTGAAGTTGCGGAACTTGTCGAATGCCGCGCGGCTGAAGTAGGGGAGCTTGTCGCCGGTCATGACAAAATCATGACCTTGGCGGCGCGTTTGCGCGAGCAGTGCGGCATAGGCATCGGCAGCATCAGCATGATGGCGGATGATTGAGCGAAACCCCGGCTCAGCGGACAGAAGCCGCTTGGCATATTTTGTCGGGTCAAGGCAGGCAATATCAGTCTCAAAGAGCACGAGGCATTGTGGGTGCGAGTTGAGGACGCCGACAAGACTGCTGGTAGCTGTGTTTGGGCCGCCTAGGATAATCACCGGCTTCTTCAAGACATCCAACCCCATCCGCAAATCGTTTTTCAACCTGGGGCAGGAGCTAATGCACCCCGGTTTAAAGCGACACGCGCGCGGAGTTGAAAAATGAAGCGCGGTTCATTTTCCGGACGAGGTCACAACTGATGCAGCCGGGAGGAATATCTTTCAGACATGGTTGCAGAGAATTCACGACAAACTTTTGCGCGCCTTCCTGAAAAACATTTCCGTACTGATTGTGTTTTGCGCTGCGGAGTCAGTGTTACACTCCCTTGGAAGTGCCTTTGAGAAGCCCCGGGACTGCGGGCAGCAATGCGATGCACAGGTGTTTCGCGGCAAAGAACCGGAAGCGTCCACAGCAACCCTGATCCCCAGGAAAGAGATGGCTGCCTCGCCGCGACTGGGTGGTGATCTTCATGGTCGCCCAGGTCTTCAAGGCTTCCCGTTCAGCAACTGCTGCACTTGCCCTGCCGTCACCTCTGCCAGAGCCTTGTGGCCGGCAACTGCCTGCCACGCAAGGAATAGCAGGACCCCGCCCTCGAACTGATCGACGAGACAGCTTTCGAGCCGGATTGAGCAGGCCGCATGTGCCCTCGACAATGGGGTTATGGATGGTTATCCAGAGCCGTCTGAAAAACACAGAGAATCCTGATTTTGTCCAAGAACACCCTGTTTTCCGCCATCATCCTTGCCATCTGCCTGGTTCTCGGCCTTGGGCTGGGTGAGGCCGTCCTGCGCGTCAAGAACATGTCGATGCAGAACTATGACATCGAGATGTGGCGTTATGCCCGCGAGTTGAAAACGCCGAGTTCCGATCCGGCGCTGGGCCATGAGCATATCAAGAACAGCCAGGCGCTGTTGCAGTCGGTTGACATCCGCACCAATGAATGGGGCCTGCGTGGCGGGCCCGTGGTGGACATGCCGGCAGGGGGCCGCCGCATCCTCGTTCTTGGAGCTTCCATAACGCTGGGCTGGGGCGTCAAGGAGGAAGACACCATGACGGCGCTGCTGGAGCGCAAGTTCGCCGACAAGGGTGAGCCCGCGCAGGTGCTCAACGCCGGCATTGGCAACTACAATGCCGAGCGTTACGTGAAGCATTTTTTCCGCGACCTGGAAGGCCTCAAGCCCACCGACATCGTGGTGCACTACTTCCTGCGGGATGCGGAAAAACTGGAAGCGGGCGGCGGCAACTTCTTCCTGCGCAACAGCGAACTGGCGGTTACGCTGTGGATCGCCATGAACCGGCTGCTGGGTCCGCAAGGGGAAACCTCGATCGAGGATCACTACAAGAAGGTCTATGACCCCAATGCCGAGGGCTACAAGGCCATGGAGGCGTCGCTGACAGAACTTGCCGACTACGCCAAGGCCAACAACATCCGCCTCACTCTGGCCATGGTGCCGGACGTGCACAACCTTGAAAACTATCCGTTCACGGACATTCATGGTCACATGAAGGCCGTGGCGGAGGGCATGGGCTACCGTTTTGTCGATCTCCTGCCTGCCTTTGGCAATCTCAAGCCCAGCGAGGTCTGGGCCATGCCGGGTGATCCCCATCCCAATGCGCTTGGCCACAGGCTGATGGCGGACGCTCTTTTCCCCGTGCTGGATTCGCCCTGAGCCATGCTGTTCAGCGAGCCGCGCTTTTTCCTGTTCTTCGCGGTTTACGCGCTCCTGCATGTCTTGCTGCCGCCGCGCTTTCGCATCTGGCTGGTGATCGTCGGTGGCGCCGTATTCTATGCATCATGGCGCTGGGACTATCTCTGGGTGCCCCTCGGCCTCAGCCTCGTTGCACATTTCGGCGCACAGTGGATGGATCAGGGCAGGGATGATGCCGCCCGCAAGCACCGGCTCTGGCTGGTGCTTGCGGTGATCTTCGCGCCGCTTGCCATCGTCAAGTACACCCACTTCCTTCTGGCCGATGTCGTGCAATTGGGCATTGCCGCCGAGACCTGGCGCTGGGCCTTGCCGCTTGGCATTTCCTTCATCACCTTCACGGTCACGGCCTATGTGGTGGATGTGTACCGCCGCCGCTACGCGCGGGAGAAAAGCCTGCCGCTCATGCTGGGCTATGTGCTGTTCTTCCCGCACCTCATTGCAGGTCCCATCCTCCGGCCCAACGAGTTGATGCCGCAGCTGAAGCAGGAACGCCGGGCGCGCGATGCCCGCATCCTGCTGGGTATCAGCCTCTTCACCATGGGGCTGGTCAAGAAACTGCTCTTCGCCGACCAGATCGCCGCGGCGGTGGAGCCTGTCTATCTCAATGCCGCAGGCCTCACGGCCTGGCATTATCTGGTCGCCATCTATGGTTTCTCGGTCCAGATCTATTGCGACTTTTCGGGCTACACCGACATGGCGATCGGGCTTGCCTATCTGTTGCGCATCCGGCTCCCCACCAATTTCCTCAGGCCATATGGCGCGGCTTCCCTGCCCCAGTTCTGGCGGCGGTGGCACATCACGCTGTCCTTCTGGCTGCGGGACTATCTCTACATTCCGCTGGGGGGCAACCGGCGCGGCAAGGCGCGCCAGATCATCAACCTGCTCATCACCATGGTGCTCGGCGGTTTGTGGCATGGGGCCAACTGGACCTTCGTGATCTGGGGGACGTTGCATGGCACCGGGCTGGCGCTGGCGCACGCGCTTGGCAAGGGATTCCGTCTGCCGCGCTGGCTCGGCATTTTTCTCACTTTCCATTTCGTGACGGTCGCCTGGGTCTTTTTCCGCGCACCTGATCTGGTGACGGCCATGCGGGTTCTCGCCGGACCTTTCACCCAGAGCTATGCCGGTGCGGGCCTTGTTCTGGCCACGCTGGCCTTCCCCATCCTGCTGATCGCGGTGTTTCTCGTCACCCATGTATGGGACAGACATGCGCGCCTGCGCTGGCTGAGCGTGCATGGCAACAAGGCCATGCAGTGGGGCGTCATCGCCCTGTTCTGGATCCTCGCCATCGCTGTTGCCCAAGGCAGTTCGGCGAAGTTCATCTATTTCGATTTCTGAGCGGCACGCTGCTCAGCAGAGCGCCTTTCCGGTCAGTTTCTCCAGAAGGCGCTGCGGCGACTTTTCGGGGTGGCGCATGTCGTCGATGGTGATTTCGAAGGTCTGCTCCAGCGCATATCGCCCGGCAAGCGCGGCATGCAGCACGCTGTCGGTGAAGCACAGCCACACCGCGTTGGGTGGGAAAGCGAACTGCTGCTGTGGCGAGTTCTCCTGGAAGTCGCGGTCCAGCTTGCCCATGTCGTGCAGGTTCAGCATGATGTGGTCGTAGTGCGAGCGCTTCCAGTGGGTGAGGCGCAGCGCATTGAGAACCGTGAACTCGCCCGGCCAGGGCTGGCGCATCTTGCCGACATATCGCTTGGCGTAGTCGGTGAAGTCGCCACCCACCTTCCACAGGCGAGGTTCGCCGAAGGGATTGATGTTGTTGAAGACGCGCAGGATGCGGCGCTTCACCATGGGGCGGCGCTTGAAGGCGTCGGCGTGGAGCAGGGTGTCATCAAAACGGAACTGTTTTTCATCGCCCACCTTGCCGATGGACTTGCGGTTCCTGATCTCCACTGGGCGGAAGGTCGTGCGCTGGGCCGCGTATTTCCGGCCCGGGTCACCAAGGAGGCGCGCCAGCCAACCCTCGGTTTCCGACTTGTAGCGCGCCATCAGGCTTTCGGCGGCGGCCTTGTAGGGCGAGTCCTTCGAGATGCCCGAGGTCTTGCCCAGATAGGGGTCGAGCGTGATGTTCTTCTGCACCCCGTCGGTCAGGTTCCTGTCCTGCGAGAACAGGATCTGCTCATCGTCCTTCATGGCCACCGAGAGGCCGGGAATGAAGATGACGTTGCTGCCCTCGAGTTTTTCCACGGCATCGGCCTGGTCTTGAACTGACCAGGAATCAGACAGGAACCTTGAGGCGGGTATCTGGACGATCTCTGACATGGCAAGGCCTCTGCAGTATGAGGGAAACGGGCTGGTGCGGGATAGGTAATCCCGATGGAACAGCCATATTGTATCTGAAATCCGCCTGCAACCCTCCCGGGCAACCCTTCCGTTGACCCAACAGGAGTTGCCGTCTAGACGACTGGCAGCGCGGAACGTCCAACAGGTTCCGGCTGACGAGACATCATGGACATTTCACGACACAAGATCCTCGTGACAGGCGCCGACGGCTTCATTGGCTCCCACCTGGTCGAGGCCCTTCTGGCCAAAGGGTGTGACGTCAGGGCCTTCGTGCTCTACAACTCCTTTGGCAGCCGTGGCTGGCTGGACACATTGCCCGCAGCCCAGCGCCAGTCACTCGATGTTTTCGCAGGTGACGTGCGCGATCCCCATGGCGTGCGGAAAGCCATGGAGGGCTGTGGCGTTGTCCTTCACCTCGCCGCACTCATTGCCATTCCCTATTCCTACCACTCGCCTGCCACCTACGTGGACACCAATGTCCAGGGCACGCTGAATGTGGTGCAGGCGGCCCGGGATCTCGGCGTGGAACGGGTGGTTGTCACGTCCACCTCCGAAGTCTACGGCACCGCCCGCCATGTACCCATCGGCGAAGACCATGCGCTACAGCCGCAGTCCCCCTATTCCGCTTCGAAGATCGGTGCCGACGCCATCGCGCTCTCTTACCACGCGTCGTTTTCCACGCCCGTCACTGTGCTGCGGCCCTTCAATACCTACGGTCCCAGGCAGTCGGCGCGCGCGGTCATTCCCACAATCATCGGACAGGTCGCGGCCGGCAAGCGTGAGATCAAACTGGGTGCCCTCCACCCCACGCGGGATTTCACCTTCGTCAAAGACACGGCAGAGGGCTTCATCGCAGCGGCTGCCTGCGATGCGATTGTCGGCAGTGTCACCAACATCGGCAGCGGTTTCGAGATTTCGGTGCTGGATACGGCACGCCTGATCGCGGAGGTGATGGGCAGGGAGATCGCCTTCGTGGAAGATGCCCAGCGCCTGCGTCCGGCCGCCAGCGAAGTGGAACGGCTCTTTGCCGGCACCGCCAAGGCACAGGCGGCCTTTGGCTGGAACCCGGCGCATGGCGGCCTGGAAGGGTTCCGTCGCGGCCTCGCGGAGACGGCGCAATGGTTCATGGAGCCTGCCAACCTGGCCCGTTACGATCATGACCGCTACAACATCTGAGCAACGCGCCATGCGGCTTCTTGCCGTCAGCGGAAGTCGTGCGGACTGGGGCTATCTCGTCAAGCCGCTGGAGACCATGCGCGCGGATCCGGCAATGGACGTGCGGCTGGCTGTGACTGGCCAGCACCTGGATGCTGCGTCTGGCGGCACCCTCAGCATGATCCGCGCCGCGGGTTTTGATGACATCGAGATTGTTGATCCCGTCTTGTCGGGCGACAGCGCGGTGGAGACGACTGGCGCCATGGCGCGTATCCTGTCCGGCATGGCCGGGGTGATCGCGCGCGTGAAGCCCGACATGATGTTCCTTCTCGGTGACCGGTACGAGACACTTGCCGCTGCCTCCGCCGCCATGATGGCCCGCATTCCCATCGCCCATCTCTGCGGTGGTGATGTTTCGGAAGGCGCGGTGGATGATGCCATTCGCCATGCGGTGAGCAAGCTCTCGCACCTGCATTTCCCAAGCAACGGGATTTCGGCGCAGCGCCTCATACAGATGGGGGAGGATCCCGGGCGGGTGCACATGGTGGGCAGCACGTCGCTTGACCTGCTTCTCTCTGTCCCCATCATGGCGCGTGCCGCATTCCTCGCGGAGGTGGGCCTCGCCGATGCGCGAGCCGTGGTGCTCGTCACCATGCATCCGGTGACGCTGGCGGAAGACCCGGCAGCAGAGGCCCGGGCACTGGTGTCAGCCCTCGCCGGGCTGGATGAAAGCCATGCATTGCTGATTTCAGGCACCAATGCCGATACGGGCCGCCTCGGCATCACGCGTATGCTTGAAAACCTCGTGGAGCAGCGGAGCAATGCGGTTCTCGTGCCGTCGCTTGGCAATGCCCTCTTTGTGAATGCGCTTGCGCATTGTTCGGTGATGGTGGGCAATTCCTCCAGCGGGCTTTACGAGGCGCCCAGCATGGGCATTCCCACGGTCAATGTGGGGACGCGGCAAGATGGCAGACTCAAGGCAGCGTCTGTCGCGGATTGCCCGGCCGAGCCCGCCGCCATTCTCGCAGCCATGGCCGATGCGTTGGCCGGGGGGCGGAAAATGGTCAGCAATCCCTATGGCGACGGCAAGGCCTCGCAGCGCATTGCCGCCGTGATCATGGCCCACGCCGCCGATCCCGCGCGGTTGCTTCACAAGCGCTTTCGTGCCACTTGGGAAGATGCATGAGCCAGCGTGTAACGATCATTGCGGAGGCGGGGGTGAACCACAATGGTTCGCTTGCACGGGCGCTTGAATTGACCGATGCGGCGGCGGCGGCCGGAGCCGACATGGTGAAATTCCAGACCTTCAAGGCTGACAAGCTGGCCAGTTCCCGCGCCGCGAAGGCGGCCTACCAGCAGCGCAACGCGCCCGGGCAGCCGACGCAGCTGGAGATGCTCCGCGCGCTCGAACTGAGTGCCGAAGACCATGAGGCCATCATCGCACGCTGCAAGCTGCGCCACATCACCTTCCTGTCCACGCCGTTCGATCCCGACAGTCTTGATCTGCTTGCGGTGCGCTTCGGGCTTCCCACCATCAAGCTCGGCTCCGGCGAACTCACCAACGGTCCGCTTCTGCTTCAGGCGGCCCGGACGGGGCGAAAGCTCATCCTGTCCACGGGCATGGGTGATCTCGCGGAAGTCGAAGATGCGCTGGCCGTTCTGGCCTTCGGCTTTGCCGGGCAGGGAGCGCCGTCACGTGCCGCCTTCGCCACCGTCTTTGCGTCAGCGGAGGGGCAGCTTGCCCTCCGGGAAAAGGTGACGCTGCTGCATTGCACGACAGAGTATCCCACGCCGCTGGCCGACATCAATCTCACCGCCATGGATACGCTGCAACATCGTTTTGGACTGACAGTCGGCTTCAGTGACCATTCGGAGGGTATCACGGCCGCCATCGCCGCGGCGGCGCGCGGTGCGGCCGTCATCGAAAAACACTTCACGCTGGACCGCACCCTGCCGGGTCCGGACCACAAGGCCTCGATCGAGCCGGATGCTCTCAAGGCGATGGTGGACGGCATCCGCGCCGTGGAACTGGCGCTCGGCGATGGCATCAAGCAGGCCCGGCCTTCGGAAGCGGCCAACAAGTCGGTGGCGCGCAAAGTCATCGTTGCGGCGCGGGCCCTCAGCGCCGGTGAAACGGTCACGCCCGGTGACGTCTCAATTCTGCGTGCGGGAGCCGGATTGTCGCCCATGGCCTATTGGGATGTGGTGGGACGTCCCGTGGCGCGAAGTTACACGGCAGGGGAACCGTTCGATCCATGATTCCCGTTTCCCAACTCGGCGACGTGACCGTTTCTCCAGATGCCAGCATACTCGAGACCATCAAGGCGATTGACGGTGGCAACCTCCAGGCAGTGCTGGTCGCGGGTGCTGACGGCGTGCTGCTCGGCGTTGTCACCGACGGTGATGTGCGCCGTGGCCTCTTGAAGGGCGCGTCACTCCAGTCTCCCGTGGCGGAGATCATGAACACCAAGCCCGCCTTCCTGAAGGCGACGGCAGGCCGGGAAGAGGCGCTGGCCATCATGCGCCGCCTCAGCATCAGGCACCTTCCGGCGCTTGACGGATCAGGCCGCATCACGGGGCTTCATCTGATCGATGGTGACGGCGGCGCCGAAGACCGCGGCACTCCGCCCTGGGTGGTGATCATGGCGGGCGGGCGGGGCACGCGGCTTCACCCTCTCACCGAAACCACGCCCAAGCCCATGTTGCCTGTTGGGGGCCAGCCGCTCCTTGAGACCATCATTCGTGCCCTTGTCACGCAAGGCTTCTCGCGCATCTATCTGGCCCTGAATTACATGGCCCCCGTCTTCAGGCGGCATTTCGGTGATGGCAGCCGGTTTGGAGCGGAAATCCGCTACATCGAAGAAAGTGAACGGCTGGGTACGGCGGGTGCCCTGAGCCTGTTGCCGGAGATGCCCGAGCAACCCTTCCTCGTCATGAACGGCGATCTTCTCACACAGGTCGATTTCCGCAATCTGATGTCCTTCCATGCCGAGCATGGGGCGCAGGCCACCATGTGTGTGCGCGACTACAGCATCCAGGTGCCCTACGGTGTCGTGGAGCTCGAAGGCTCAAATGTCACAGGCATCGTTGAAAAGCCGGTTCGCTCCTTCTTTGTCAATGCCGGCATCTATGTGCTTGATCCCGCACTCCTGGAACATATCCCGCCGGCGGCCTATTTCGACATGCCGCAGCTGCTGGAAGCCGCCATGAAGGCAGGGCGTACCGTGAGCAGCTTTCCGATCCACGAATACTGGCTCGACATCGGCAAGTTTGATGACCTTGAACGTGCCCAGGCTGAATTCCACAGGCTCTTCGGTCCATGAGGCTCGTCTGTACCATCGGGGCGCGCGGAGGCTCGAAGGGTGTGCCGGGAAAGAACCTCAGGCCGCTTCTCGGTCTTCCGCTGCTGGCCCACACCATCCGCCAGGCCAAGGCCAGCGGGCTTTTTGATGCAGTGGCTTTCAGTTCCGACAGCGAGGACATCCTCGCTGCGGCGAGAGCCCACGGGGCGGACATCCTGATCGCGCGCCCACCCGAAATGGCGACCGATCTCGCCGCCAAGCCACCCGCCATCCGGCATTGTTTCCTCGAAGCGGAGAAGCGGCTGGGACGGTCATATGATGCCTTTGTTGACCTCGACGTCACGTCTCCGCTGCGCCTGCCGGAGGATATCCTGGGTGCCGTCGCGCTGTTTCATGAAACGGGTGCCAGCAATGTCATCACTGGCGCCCCATCCCGGCGTTCGCCCTATTTCACCTTGGTCGAGAAGAACGAAGACGGTTTCGTGCGGCTTTCCAAGACACTGCCCACCGCAGTGGTGCGCCGTCAGGACAGCCCCCGCTGCTGGGACATGAACGGTTCGATCTATGTCTGGCGGCGAGAACCCTTTGTGAGTGATCCCCGCGTCCTCTATCCCGATACGCGGCTCTATGAAATGCCCGAAGAGCGTTCCATCGACATCGACAGCGAACTGGACTTCCGGTTCGTGGAATTCCTGATGGGCGAGAGGTGAAAATCAAAGCGTAACGCGTCGGTCGCGCAACAAGGCATCGTAGCGCTGGCGTATCGCCTCATAAGTTTCAAAGTGCCTGATGGTCTCATCGGAGACCTCGATGCCATAGTGCTTTTCGAGTTCCAGCATGACTGACATGTGGCCGAAGCTATCCCAGTTGGGATGCACAGCAAGTGCGCTTTCGGAGTTGATTGCATCCGGACTGCAACGCAGTGCGGATGCCAACAATTGTTCTGGCGTGAGCAGATTCATGCTGCTAAGCGCTAGCACTCACTCTTGACCGAAGCAATAAGCGCTTTCACATCGATCTTGTCGTTGGGATTTCTGGGCAGGGTGTAGTACAGGTGGAAATGCGCGGGAACTGCATGTTGTTCGATGTGATTTGCAAGTGACGCGCGCAACGCGCCAGCATCAATCGACGTCAGATCGGTCTCTAGGAATGCATGAAGTTCGTCGCCGACCAGAGCCGTCGCAGCGTGCGTGAAGCCACATTTGCGCAAGGCAGCATCGACCTCCAGCAGTTCCAACCTGCGGCCGCGCACTTTGACCTGAAAGTCGAGACGCCCGGCAAAGAATATTTTTCCCTCCACGCGGTGAGCGTAGTCGCCTGTAAAGTAGGCCCGCTCGTTGCCTCCGCTCATATGAAGGGGGCGGAAAGCTCCCGCTGTTTTCTCTTCATCCTGCCAATAGCCACGGGCCAATTGCACGCCTGTGATTGCTATTTCTCCCTCGTCTTCATTTGGGCCGTTCACGAGATGAATGGCGCTGCCGGGAATGGCTTCGCCAATTGCCACGTTGGCTGCACAGTGGTCCTGGTAGTTGTCTCTGGTGAGGCGAAGGAACGTGCAAGACACAGTCGCTTCCGTCGGGCCATATGTGTTGTGCACAGAAGCATCCCGGCAAGCTGAAAAGACTGCTTCCACATGTTCCCGCAACAGGGCCTCTCCGCAGAAGTTCAACGTCCGGAGTGTGGCAAGATTTTCGGCAGTCAAATGTCCCGCGCGGCTCATCTGGCTGATTACGCTGGGAACGGAGTTCCAGATTGTAATGCCGTGACGTCGAATGGCGAGAGCGGGAAACATCCGGTCTCTCGGAGTATTGAATGGAAAAAGGTGCCCGCCGGAACACAGTGCACCGTGAATGTCGAACTGACTCAAGTCGAAGGCAATTATGGGATGTTGTGACCACCGGTCGCCCAAGCGTGCATCCACGATGCCTACAACCCAGTCGACGTAGTGATTGAGCGCGTCGCGCGGGATCATGACACCTTTGGGCTCGCCAGTCGTACCCGATGTGAACATCACATACGCGAGATCATGCGCCGGTCGGGCGGCGTAGGTCGCGGGCCGGGAAGTCTCCTCTGCGGCCACGTTGATGACATGCGCCTGAGGGGCAACAAGCGTTGCAAGTTCCAAGAACTGCGGACCGCTTATTACCACATCGGGCATAAACTGGCACGCGATCTGCTGAATTTTTGCTTGCGGAGCTTCAATGTTTACAGGCGCGTAGAAACCGCCTGCCATCAATGCTGCGTACTTGGCCGAATAGGCATGATAACCTTGTTCCAGCAGGATTAGCACTCGTGGATGGTCTGCGTTCTTGCCTGCCTTCATTGCCAGATTCTGCACCAGCTGATGCATCTTGCCATAATTGTAGCAAATGCCACGGTCTGTGACGGCCAAAGCATCCGGATGACGCCGGGCCTGGTTAGTAAACCGCTCCACTACATCGATCATGCAGGGGCTCCAGTGGAAGCAAGCAATCCTTCAGGATTGTCTGTCAGATGATTGATCAAAATAGTGATCAGGTCATTCATCATGAAGGCATAGCTGCGACCGAAATGAGTTTTCTGCTGATGTAGCTTTCCGGAACGTTCCAGAATCGGTTTTGGAACCGACCAGTCCTCTATATCAGTACTCCTGTCGCTTCGTCCGTAGTAACGGCAAGCTATGTTTCTCGTGTTGCCTTCGTCATCGACCACCTGACGCGGGAGGTCTAGCCAAGTCCGGTAGGGGATGCGCCCAAAACAGGCCATTGCGTGGACAACAATCGTCGCGGCATCGGCAAATTCGGCCCCAAGGAACACCTGCTTGAAGCCATTGTGGTGGAGAACATCGAAGTCTGAATCTGGCCCCATGGAGAATCGACCGGTAGGCTGGTCCAGCAAACTGGAGTCCGGCCCCACTGCTGCATATGAGTGCAGCGGACAGCGGCTGCGGCGCGATTCTGGAAGCTGGCGCACAAACTCAGACAGTTGCCCGCACCTCTCCGACGGCGACGTCAGCCTATTATATACATCGCTCACAGACGCATGCAGCCTAAAGGTGGGCACAGCCAGTGTGCCCCTTGTTCCGATCACGGCACGGATGGCAGCGCATGCACCCTCGCTGCCATCTTCGAGCAGGCCGAATGAGGTCAGACGGCTGTGCACAACGATGTTGTCGCCAGCACCAACGTTGAGCGCGGCGATGTGGTCCGCCATGGCCGCCCGCGTTGTTGTGGGGATGCTCATGCCTTCACACCATAGATCACATGGAATTGGTTCTGCTCACCCGCGAAGCGCATACCATACTCAACCACGTCCCTTATGGTGATGCCGCTGCACCATGAGCGCAGTTCCTCTTCAGATTCAGGAATGGTGAGCACGGCTCCCATTTGGTCTGAGACGGACTCCGAAAAGCACCTGCTGCCATCTGCCAAGGGTTCGGAACGGCGGTAGAGCAAGTCATTTGCTGTCGGGAAACACATGATGAAACAGCCGCCCGCCGGAAGTACCTCGACCAGACTCGCTATGCTTGCAATCGTGTTTGGGCGCGTACCGTAGCATAGAGACTGCCAAGCGATTACGTGGTTGAACTGTGGAAGTTGCTGACCGAGATCCAGGCGCGGCTCGATAAGCGTGATACCTGGATTTGGCAAACCGGCCTTGGCAAAGCGTTGGCTCACTATCGCGAGCGCCTCGGAGGATACATCCGTACAATGAACTGCATGGCCCGAGCGCGTCAGAAATTCGGCGACATTGCCGGTGCCGCAGCCATGATCAAGTATAGTGCCCGCAAACCCGTCGCTCTTTTCGTGGCGGCGCACCAGCCGAACCAAGGCTTCCGCTGGATACCAAAGCATGGAGCCCGACCTGTAGATCTTGTCCCACATCTGTGTGTTGGCCTCCGGTACGTCCGGAGCGATTGCGGTATTCATTTCTGAGCCTTCTACTGCTGTGCTGCCATATTCCCGTCTGGTTTACGCCGCAACGGGCAAGTCGATAGTATCAAGGCGCGGGAGACGAAATCTGTTTGCTGTCGCAAGACCGGCAATTGCCACCTCTGTGGTTACGGCTGCGCGAAAGCCCTCCCGCTTAACACATTCGATTGTGTCTGCGGTAAAGCCACCATAAGGGTAGCAGAACGTCAGCTCTGCTTCCTTGACGCCGAGGCTCTTCAACAGCGCGCGCGAGGCGGCAACCTCTTGGGCGCATTCTTCAACACTGCACCTGTTGAGCCACAGGTGGCGATCTCCGTGCCCGCCAATGTGCATGCCAGCGCTTCGCATTTCGGCCAGGTTCGCGGCACTTGCGTAGAACTCGTCAGCCAGTGCTCTCACGTCACTGGTGACAAATCTCCGAAGCAGTTGGTCCAAGATTTCTTCGCGGAATGCTTCAGGCAAGGCGTGCTGAAGCATCCTCTTCACGTAGATCACTTCCGCAGTATCGAGCCGACTCGCCTTCATGTATTCATGGTGATAGGCCTGTGCAGTCTGAACATCTGGCTGACCCCTGCCATGGGCATCGTCGACCGCACGATCAATTGTGCCGACGATGGCCGACACGTCTGAGAGGGTTGCCAGGAGAAGGTGGATTTTGTTGACCGACAAAAGCTTTCTTTCACGTACAGTGCATGCTGGGACATAGAAGGCCCCGGTGATCTTGCGGGTCAACAATTCCGGAAAGACATAGCGGTAGTGGTCAGAATAGCCGTCGTCAAACGTCAACAACGCCGCTTGTTGTGGCAATGTTTGATGTCCATCAATTGCCGCCAGTACATCCTCCATTGTCACCATGTTGTGGCGCATCTGCAGATAGTCCAATTGCCCGCGAAAGTCCTGGAGGCTGCGCGATTTCAACCGCGGAAATGGTGCTTCTGGCGGCCTCACATAATGGTACATCATGATGGTTAAGTTCACGGCCGATGTAGTCTCCGTTGGTTCTGGACGCTCGTGGGCAGTGCCTTGCCATGACTGCTAGTCGTGTCCCGACCCAGTGCGATGTTCTGCCTTCACTTTACTGAAAAGGAATTGGCCGATCAACCTGGCGGGCAGGGTGCCCACTGGCTTTGGCGCTTTGAGGTGGGCAGGAAAGAGATGAACCATGCTGTCACCACACGTTACAAAGGCCGGGCGTGACGGCTTTTTCAGCACCGCTGCAAGGGCATTGAGGCGCACCCCCAAGGCATCTGTGTCAATAGGAGGAAACATCTTACGGTTATACGATTTTGAGGGCCACCAGGTCTTGTAGGTCCATCTTGGGTGCCACTGCGCGATGCCCGCATGATGCGAACTGGTGCCACCCAGAAGCTGCCGCGCCGCATCCACCACTCTCTCAGCCGCGAGCGGCCCACTCTGTGCAGAGAAGAATCGACGGAAAGTCTCTGTCGTAGCTATCGGATAGGGTGAACCGTCTGGTCCACAGTCAACTATGCGCCGCGCCTCGGCGACAACATCATTGACGGTCCGCGCGGTAAAGCCAAGGCGCGTCGAGAGCAGAACCTTATTGAGGCGCGACGGCAGTGACTCGAAATTGATGCAGGGCTTTCCCATGGCAAAGGCCTCAATGCCGGTTGTGCAGCCGGTGTGAACCATGACGTCCGATGCCATGATCCACGGAGCAGCTGATCCCTCGAACAGTACCTTGACGTTGGCAAGGTCCGAAAGCTGTTCAGCGTAGGTCGCCAGCCGCTCCCCGGGATGCGGGCGAAGGATCAGCGTATGTTTCGGAAAAGCTGCCGCCAGTTCCCGTGCGAGCGGTACCGTCGCCGCGAAGTTTGCCTGTTCAAACGCGATAAAGTCGTTCCACAGCGCCATGTGCTGTGCATTGTTTGGGTCGATTTTCTTGGCTT
The DNA here is from genome assembly GCA_937870685.1 of uncultured Alphaproteobacteria bacterium. GTDB lineage: Bacteria > Pseudomonadota > Alphaproteobacteria > Rhizobiales > Aestuariivirgaceae > Aestuariivirga. The sequence goes on along the minus strand of CALMZX010000077.1, from coordinate 54,563 downwards.
TCACGTAGTCCTTGAAGACGTCCTCAGCATTTTTCTTCTCTGGATTGACACTGCCATTATTGGTGTTCATGAGAATAATGCGTCCGAACCGGTCGTTGTATTCCCTGGCCTTTGCGGCATAGAGAGGCGAAAGTTCTTGACGGAGATAATCCCATCTGGGGTTGCCGGTGATCAAGAGCTTGTCAGCTGTGGCGGGCCACTTGCCCACAAGGCTCTTGCGGTGTTCCTCGCCAAGGCAGAATATTCGGTCACACAGACGTACTGCTTCATCTGATACCCAAAGCAGTTCGCCGCTGCCTTCCGCGGTCGCTGGAACCTCTTCGTCAATCGACGCCACTGTGTGGCCTGCCGCCTTGCAGCGTGCCATGCGCTTGGAATCGCGCTTGGTCATGGTCTTGAATATCCACAAGCCGGGCGGCATGGCTTCGATGTTCTTCTCCATGAGCCACTTCTGGCCCATGATGACCTCCATGCCGTTTTCAACGGCAATCAGGGCGATCAGCAGACGAGAATCGAACTCGCGCACGGCAATCTCCATCGGCAAGTAAAGATAGACTGCTTTCAAGTCGAAATCCTCAAGATCAAAAAATGAAAACCGTCATTACGTTGAAGCCGGCCAAGGCGCAACCCGTCCATGATCACTGTCGTGCCCACGCGCACCCCAGGTCCAGATAGTCTTTCGGGGGCAAGCCAAGATCCTCCGTGAGATAGTTCATGGGGCTGGAACCCGGTGCCGAGAGCCGCTCCACTTCCGGCATGTTGAGAAAGGGCACGAGGCGTGCGTCCTGTTTTGCTAGGGCCCTGATCTGGCGGACCGAGGCCGCGTCACCGGTATGAAAGCCGTCGATGAAATCACAGTCATGCAGCAGCGGATCGGTGGTCGCCACGTAGGGCAGGCCGGACTCCCTGATGGTACGTTCCAGGTCGGCAATGTAGCCATATCCGCCATCTTTCTCCATTGCGGCGGTGACGGTGGGGGCAAAGGGCGGAAAGAAGAAGACATGGGGCACGCCGTCCGCGTCCAACTTTCGGTGCAAGTCCAGCAGGTGTTGAAACTGGCTGGATGACACAGTGGACGCCTTTTCGAAGCGGCGGTTGCCGTTGGCAATGCGGCCCAGCGTCATGCGGAAGTTCTGGTCTTCGTGGGGTTCACTGGCCGTGAGCAGGTCACCGTAGTAGCGGTAACCATCGGCCGCATAGCCTGAAAGAAAACGCTTCGCGGAAATGCCGAGATGGCATTCGGGGCCCTGCGTCAGGGCCTGCCATGCTTCAGCCCACAACCCTTCCCGCCAGACCAGACTCACCAGGCGCAGGATGGCACGCGGGTCATTGGGGTCGGAGCGGACGCGCTTCACCTTGTCGACGCCTGCCTCATCCCAGTTGGGATTGAACCAGTACTGGTCGAGGCCCACCAGAAGAAACTTCGGTTTATGGATGGCGAGGAGTTCTGTCACCGCCGACTCGCCGCGCTTGATGTCGGTCATCACGCGGCCGAGGTTGACGAAGGGCCGCGAGAACTGCCGCTGGGTCAGTTCCAGCACCCGGCTGGAGCCGAGAACGGCGATATCAGGTTTGACGGTCTTGTAGATTTCAAACTTGTAGAAGCCTTCGTTCTGTTTTCCATATTCCGAGAAGATGCAGGGCCGCCCTGCGGACTGTTGCATGCGGACAATATCTTCCTCAGGCAGGAAGTCTCCGGTCGCCACAAGCACCTGGCGGGCCAACACCGTCAGCCCGAAGAGCAATGCCAGGAACACGAGGACGGCGATGACGAAACGCCGGGGGTCAGAACTGGAAATAGAGAAACTCACTTGGTCCCCCCAGGCTGATGATGACGCATATCCAGCAGGCCGCAACCAGCAGGAAGTTGAAAAGGTTGGGCGCAAAAGCGAGGCGGCGGTCCGGCGTCAGGAAATACTGGGCCGCGTTGGGCAGAAGGAAGGCCATCGCCGCGGCAATGGCCAGCATGGCGGCGGCAGCTTCTTCGGGCTGTGAGCTGATCATCAGCACCGTGCCTGTGACCGAGGCGGGAAGGAACTGAGGCGCGTCAATGGAACCGGCAAGTCCTTGCAGCACGGCCAGAGCGGCCGGGAAGGTCGGGGCGCGGAAGAAGACCCAGGCAATGGCCACCGCCAGGAATGTGAGAAGGAAGCCCGCGAGGCCAGCCAGCCGGCTGCGGCTCTCACCCGCCACTGTGCGGAACAGGTGATTGATGATGAGATAAAACCCATGAAGCGCACCCCAGGCCACGAAGGTCCAACCCGCGCCGTGCCACAGTCCGCCCAGCAGCATGGTGATGAACAGGTTGAAGTAGCGGCGCAACGGTCCGTGGCGGTTTCCGCCCAAGGGAATGTAGAGATAGTCGCGCAGGAAACTGGACAGCGTGATGTGCCAGCGCCGCCAGAAATCGATGATGCTGGTGGCCTTGTATGGTGAGTAGAAGTTCACCGGCAGGTGGATGCCGAAGAGCAGGGCGCTTCCGAGTGCCATGTCGGAATATCCCGAGAAGTCAAAGTAGAGCTGGAAGGTGTAGGCCAGCATGCCCAGCCAGGAATCTCCGGTGTTGAGGCTGGCACCTTCGGATGCCGCAGTGAACACCGGCCCGACAAATTGCGAGAGGCCGTCGGCGATCACCACCTTCTTGAACAGGCCAACGGAAAACAGGCTCATGCCCGTGGCAAGCGTGCCCCAGCTCAGGTGTTTCATCTCCAGCCTGGCAAACTGGGGCATGATCTCGCGGTGGTGGACGATGGGGCCCGCGATCAGTTGCGGAAAGAACGAGACGAACAGTCCGAAGCGCAGGAAACCGAGGTCATTCACCTTGCCGGCATAGGCGTCGCACAGAAAGGCGATCTTCTGGAAGGTGAAGAAGGAAATCGCCAAAGGCAGGAGGATCGTGCCGGTCTCGATGCTGGTGCCAAGCAGGCTGTTGGCATTGGCGGCGAGGAAGGCCGCATATTTGAAGTAGCCGAGAACCGAGAGGTTGAGGATGAGTCCTGCGGTGAGAACGGACTTGCGCCAGTGCCGCTGTGTGGCGAGATAATAGCCAATGGCGTAATTGGCCAGCACCAGCGCCAGGAGCAGCGGCACATAGACAGGGTTCCACCAGCCGTAAAAGAACAGCGAGGCGAGGCTCAACGCCGACAACGCCATCTGCTTGTGTCCAAGCCACATCAACAGCCAGAAGATGCAGGCTGTGACGGGCAGAAAGGCGAATATGTATGCGACGGAATTGAACAGCATGTTGGGGCGGGCACAGGAATTGCCGGACGAAGGAAAAGTGCACCTTCTGGATGCCGACAGCCCCGAGTTAGAGGAAATATGGGCCGCTTACAAGGTTGCCGTTATGTTCTGGCGTCCGCGGCATGGTTGCGCATGGGTCCGGCGGCGTGTTGCGGTGCAGCGGATTCGGCCTATAGTTGACGTCCGCAAAGGACGTTTCCCATGAAAAACACGGTTTTCATCCATACCAACGAGAAGCAGATGGTGGGTGCCATCGTTTCCGAGCACTCCTTCAAGCGCAATTCCAAGAACCCGGATGCCTTCGACGTGAAGATCATCCGCCGCGAGGATTTCAAGTTCTTCGATGACTACGAGGGCAAGAAGTTCCTGCGCGCGGGCACCTGGCGCGTCTGGAAGAACAGTGACCTGCAATCCTTCACTCCGACGCGTTTCATGCCGCCGGAACTGATGAACTACGAAGGCCGCGCCGTAGTGGTTGATCCGGATGTGTTCGCGGTGGGTGACGTCAACGAACTCTTCGAGCGCGACATGAAGGGTTATGCGGTGATGGCCAAGCCGCGCCCCGGCCACAATGGCCGCGCCGACTATGTGGCCTCAAGCGTCATGCTGCTTGACTGCGCCAAGCTCAAGCACTGGAAGGTGAGCAAGCTCTTCGCCGACATGTTCGCGGGCAAGCTGGACTATGAAGACCTGAGCACGCTCAATGCGGAGCCCAAGGGCACGGTTGGCTATCTCGAATCCTACTGGAACGATTTCGACCGCCTGGAAGCCGACACCAAGCTCATCCACAACACCAAGCGCCGCACCCAGCCGTGGAAGACGGGGCTGCCCATCGACTTCCAGAACCGGATCAAGATTCCCTTCGTGGACAAGCTGCTGGGCACCAACGGCATCCAGCTGCCGCTGAAGTACAAGAAACATCCGGATCCGCGCCAGGAAGCCTTCTTCTTCTCGCTGCTCAAGGAGTGTCTGGACCAGGGCAAGGTCAGCAAGGCGGTTGTGGAAGAGCACATGCGCAAGAAGCATGTGCGCGCCGACGCGCTGGATGTACTCGCCCGGGTGCCGACCGTGTCGCAGGTTCTGGAACAGCGCAAGGCGGCCTGAAAAGGGCTGTAGCATGCACACATGTTTTTGTTGCGGCGCAACAAAAACATGGATTGGGTTGACGGTTTTGTGTTAGGGGCGGTTCAAACCGCCCCTTTCGCATGATGGAGAGCCCCATGCCGCACATCCTTCCCGAACACGACGACATCATCCGCGCCCGCGCCTACCAGTTCTGGCTGGAGGAAGGCCGCCCCAATGGCCGTCATGAAATCCACTGGCAGCGGGCTCTTGCAAGCGTGCAGGCCGAAACCACCATCCCGGACGTGGTGCCCGTCAGTTTGGCAGCCGCTCCTGTGGATGCCGCTGAAGCACCTTCCGATGTGTCGCTGATTGGCGGCATCGGCCCCAAGATCAAGACACAGCTCGCCAAGGAAGGGATCAGCACGCTGGCCCATGTCGCGGCATTGGCACCCGCAGCGCTGGCAAAGCTGGATGCCAAGCTCAACCTCAAGGGCCGCAGCGCCCGCGAGGAATGGATTGCCCAGGCGAAGGAACTTGTCGCCGGCAAGGCACCGCGCGCCAGGACCGACAAGGCGCGGGCGAAGTAACGGCAGCTTTCAGAAGCTCACATGCTTCGGCCACACGTAAGGCGTGGCGGAAGACTGGCCGCTGCTGTCCAATGCATAGGTGAGGAAGCGCAGGGCATCCGCCACGGCCTGCTTTCCCTTGGCATGGGGAAGGTTCTCGCCTGGCATGGCCTGGCCGATTCTCACGGGCATTGATGCACCCAGCTGCCGCAAGGTCTCGCGGAAGAGCAGGGCGACGCGCAGCAGGTAGTGCGTGTGGCTGGCGAGGTGGAACAGGGTGGAATTCTGCCCATGGAAAAACAGCGGCTGCACCTTCACGCCTGAGACCCCGGCGAGTTTGCTCACGAAGGGATGCCAGGGCAGGTCCAGCGCCGGACCTGTCGTCGGCTTTTGGCGCGTCGCCACGCCACCCGCCGGGAACAGCGCTACGCAGTGTCCATCCTTCAACCACTGCACCGCGTCCATGCGGGTGCGGGCAGAGCGCTGGCGGGCCTGCGGCGTGCCGCCGAAATCCACCGGCAGCAGGAAACGCGCGGCTTCCGGTGGCTGGCAAAGCAGGCTGTGGGTCATGATCCTGGCATCGGGTCGCACCCGGGTGATGAGATCACCCAGAGCCAGGCCGTCGGCGACGCCAAAGGGATGGTTGGCCACCACCAGCAGAGGGCCCTTCGCCGGGATCGCCGCCAGCGCCGTTGCATCAAAGTCCAGCGTGATGCCGAGCAGGCGGATGCCCGCAGCAAAGATGTTTTCGCGCGCCGGGCCGCGGCCCGCCCAATCGAGATAGCTCCTTTTGAAGAAACCCTGTCCGGACAGTCTCTCAATGCCGCAGACCACGGCCTTTTTCAGCAGTGGATCATCTGGGCGCGAATAGCTGAACCGCACCTTTTCGCGCAGGCTGAAATCGAGGTCGATGAAGGGCAGTTCTGCTGCGGCTTCCAGTGTCATGTATCAGGCGCTCCAAGTCTTGATGCGCCTTGTGTCAACACCCGGTGACGGTTGGATGACGGATCAGTCCCGCTGTTCAGCCCTGCTTTTCCGCCAATGCCTTCAGGTTGGCGAGACCCTTCTCGTAGTCGGGGCCGATGAAGCGATCGAACATCAGTCCGAACCAGCGTTCCACGGTGCTGTTGAGGGGGGTGTCGAAGCCCCAGGTGACTTTCGTTCCGTTGCCTTCCGTCGCCAGTGTGATGGTGGCAGTGGCCTTGCCCATGTCGCCGAAGTCGAGCACCGTGACCACTTTGCTGTTTGCCACCAGTTCCATTGTTTCCTGCGAACCGGTGCCGACATTGGGATTGGTGGAGATCCAGGACATCTTCTGGCCGACGCCAGCAGCGGTGTTGCCGCCCGGTCCATCGAAGGTCATGGTCATGGCGGGATCAAGCGCAATCCACGGCGACCATTCCCTGGCCCGCTGCAGGTCCGAGACGATGGCGAAGACCTTCTCCGGCGGGGCATTGACCAGCGTGCTGCGTTCCACATGAGCCGCGCCCGGCAGGGCATAGCCGCCCGCCACAAACACCAGGAACAGGCCGAGCAGGGTGTAAAACAGCCCCATCAGGAATTTCCGCATTGCATCCTCCCTTCGCCAGCCCTGCTGTGCAGGCAGGAGACAGGCACTAGCCATCACGCCGCCATCTTGCTATCGGCGGCCCCTGCCAACAAGGAAAATCCCCGTGTCCCATTCACCCGTCCTCACCGTCATGATCAACGCCGTGCGCAAGGCTGCCCGCGGCGTGCAGCGGGACTATGGCGAGGTGGCGAGCCTGCAGGTGTCGCAGAAGGGGCCGGGGGATTTCGTCACGGCGTCGGACAAGAAGGCGGAAAAGCTGCTGCGCGAGGAACTGGCCAAGGCGCGGCCCACCTATGGTTTCCTCGGCGAGGAGGAGGGCGGCACCAAGGGCCAGGACCCTGACCACCGCTTCATCATCGATCCCATCGACGGCACGGCGAACTTCATGCACGCGCTGCCGTACTTCGCGCTGACGGTGGCGCTGGAACGCAAGGGCGAGATCGTGGCGGGCGTCACCTACAATCCGGTCACGGATGAACTGTTCCACAGCGAAAAGGGCCAGGGCGCTTTCATCAACAACAAGCGCATGCGCGTGTCGGCGCGCAAGCACCTGCACGAGGCGCTGGTCTCCACCAACATCCCGCACATGGGCCAGCCCAAGATGCATGTGGAGCACCGCAACCAGATGGCCGTGCTGCAGGCCCGCACCATGGGGCTGCGCGTGCTGGGTTCGACGGCGATTGAACTGGCCTGGGTGGCCTGCGGCCGCCTTGACGCCGCCTGGTGCGACGGCCTCAACGCCTGGGACATGGCAGCAGGCCTCCTGTTCATCCGCGAAAGCGGCGGCTTCGTCTCAGCGCTCAAGAGCGACGGCGACCCCCTCCACAGCCACGGCTACATCGCCGCCAACGGCGACCTGCTGCCGGAAATGAAAAAGGCCCTGGCCGAGGCGGCGCGGTTGTAGGGGGCGCATCGGACCCCGATCGCCCTCGCTACAAGGCGGAGGGAAATCACGTTATCCCGCTCTTCCTTTTCTGCCGCCAGCTGTCACCGGCCTTCAGCACCCCACCCCTCACGACGCGATTGCCTGATGGGTTGTAGGATGATATGAGGAGTGAGGAAGGGGACTGCCTTGCTCAGGAACCGCGCCACCGAACTGGGATCCAGCGAGAAGCTGCCGAGCAAGGTCGTTGCCCTGCTCTATCGCGATATCGACTCGGGCACCTTGCTGCCGGGTTCGCGCCTGCCCACCGAACAGCAGCTTGCCGACCAGTTTGGTGTCAGCCGAAACGTGATACGCGAAGCCATCGCGCAGTTGCGTGCCGACGGACTGATCGATGCGCGCCAGGGGGTCGGGGCCTTCGTGCGCGGCAAGGAACAGCGCGCAGCGATCCGCATTGACCGGGAAGATCTCAATGACCTCTCCAACATGGAACGGCTCTTTGAACTGCGGCGGATTCTGGAGACCGAGGCAGCGCGGTTGGCGGCAGTGCGCCGCACGGCCCATGACCTTCACCTCATTGGTCAGCACCTCCGCCGCATGATGGGCGAGGAGCGATGGCAAGACGGCTCAATTGATGCCGATCTTGCCTTCCACCGCGAGATCGCACGGGCCACGGGCAACACCTACATCCACACGTTCGTCTCCTTCATCTGCAATCGCATCCGCCATTCGATCCATTACGCAAGGCTCACAAACCCGCTGCATGATCTCGTGACCGTGAACGTGGCGGAACATGTGCGGATCCATGCCGCGATCGAAGCAGGTGACGCCGAAGCCGCCGCCCAGGCGATGAGTGACCACATCGCCGGAGCCGCCGCACGCGTGGGCGTAAAACTCGTCAAACAGGAAAGCGGAGGCTGAAATGGATTTCGGCAAGCGGGTGGCAATCACGGACATCTGTCTCCTTGTTGAAGATGCCGAGCGCACGGTGCAATTCTACACGCAGAAGCTGGGCTTCACGTTGCGGCGCCGGGCCGAAGGTTTTGCGGATTTTGTCTCGCAGGGCGTCACGCTGGCGTGCTGGGAGCTTGACCATATCAACCGCCATTGTGGCGTCTCAAACATGAGGTCTCCGAGGGGTGCCAGCAAGGCCTGCGTCGCCGTGCGACTGGACGCCCCCGGAGAAATCGACGCGGCATATGCGGAACTCGTGGCCAAGGGTGTGAATGTGCTGCGCCCACCGGAGGACCATCCGTGGAATGCCCGCTGCATCTACTTCACCGACCCCGATGACAATCTCTGGGAATTGTACGCCTGGCACGCCGAAGGTCCGAAACATGATTTTGACATGGCAGAACCAGCCGCCGTGTCCAATTGAACATCCAACACAACAAGGAGGAAGAAATGACCTACAATTCCATCAACCGCCGTGGCTTTCTCGCAGGTGCGGCAGGCGGCGGCATTGCGCTCATGCTGCCGCAGCACGCACGCGCCGAGAACGCCAAGGTCGTGGTCAAGCTCGACTGGCTGATGTCCAACGGCCAGATCGGTGAAGTGATGGCCTTGCAGCAGGGTTTCTTCAAGGATGCCGGACTTGACGTGGAATTCAATCCCGGTGGTCCCAACTCGGCGACCGTGCCGCCGGTGGTGTCGGGTGAGGCGGCGCTCGGTCAGTTCTCGGAATCAACCCAGCTTGTCGCCGCCCGTGCGTCCGGTGTGCCGGTGAAGATCATTGCCTGTGGCTTCCGCACAGGCCCCTATGCCCTGGCCTCGCTGCCGAAGGCGCCGGTGAGAAGTGCTGCCGACATGATCGGCAAGCGCATCGGTATCCAGCCGACGGCGCGTGTTGTGATCGATGCCGTGATTGCCAAGAACAATCTCGATGCCTCCAAGATCACCGTGGTCAATGTCGGTTTCGACAAGGCGCCGCTGGAGCGTGGCGAAGTGGACGCCATTGGTGGCTGGATTACGAACACCCAGTCACTGTCCGTCCTCGGGCCGGACCGCATTGACCTGTTGATCAGCGACATGGGCCTTCCTTCGTACGCCAACGTCTATTTTGCCACCGACGACGCCGTGGAAAAGAATGCCGATGTTCTGGCCAAGTACATTGGCGCTGTCGCGAAGGGCTGGGAGTGGACGAAGAACAATCCGCAGGACGCCGTGAAGAAGACGGTGGAGGCCTATCCGGACATGAGCCTCGAATGGGAACTCAAGACCATCGACCTCGTGATGAAGCTCAGCTTCGATCCGGATACGGTGGCCAATGGCTGGGGCCATTTCGATCCGGCAAAAATCGAGGAGCAGATCGCCATGTTTGATGCCCTCAAGCAATATGAGTCAGGCCGCCCGAAGCTGGAGGACGTCTACACCACGAAGATACTGGACATGACCAAGGACGTGCGCCCGAAGATCTGACCGGGAAAACGGGAGTGGGCGCCACATTGGCCATTGAAGCAAAGGCACTCGACGTGGGCTATGGTCCCGCGTCGGGTGCCGTGCTGCAAAAATTCGATCTTGATGTCCCGTCCGGTGAACTGCTCACCGTGATCGGGCCGTCAGGTTGTGGCAAGTCCACCTTTCTCAGGGCCGTGGCGGACTTGCTGCAACCGTTGTCGGGCAGCCTCAAGGTGCTGGGGGACAGCCCTCATGCTGCCCGCTCGCGGCGCGACATTTCATTTGTGTTCCAGGATTCTACACTGCTTCCCTGGCGCACTGTCTTGGAAAACATCACGTTGCCTCATGATGTGGGAGGCTTCCGGCAAAAGCCCGGCGCTCCGACCGCGCAGGACCTGCTCGCTCTCATGGGCATCCCCGCCCTGGGCGGCCGCTATCCATCACAGCTGTCTGGCGGCCAGCGCCAGCGTGTGGCGATCGCACGCGCGCTGATCTCGCAGCCCCGGATCCTGTTGATGGATGAACCCTTCGGGGCGCTTGACGAAATCACCCGTGACCGTCTCAATGACGAGTTGCTCAGGCTCTGGCGCGAGACGCGCACGACCATCCTGTTTGTCACGCACAGCATCATGGAAGCGGCCTATCTCGGCAACCGGGTGCTCGTTCTGGCGGCCAATCCCGGACGGGTTCATGCCATCCGTGACATGCGCGGCATCAAGGACGGACGTGGAGAGATCGCCCGCGAACATCCGGCGCTGGTCAGCGCCATGGCGGAGTTGCGCTCAGACCTTGCCGCTTGCGGAGCCAAGGGATGAGCGAAGCAATTGCAAGACCCTGGAACAGCATCTTGCCCGTGGCAGGCGCACTGTCGGTCATCGTTGCGTGGCAGTTCCTCCTGCCGCTTGCAGGCGTGCCTTCCTACATCGTTCCCACCCCGACGGAGATTGCCGGCATCTTTGCCAAGGAAAGCGCATTGCTGTGGCGCAATTTCTGGCCGACGCTGCAGGAGGCCCTTCTGGGCTTCGCCCTGGGCAATGGCGTGGCCGTGCTGCTCGCCATCATCTTTGTCTGGAACCGCTATGTCCAGGCCGCGTATTTTCCGGTGATCCTGTTCCTCAATACAATACCGATCCTGGCGCTGGCGCCGATCATCATCCTCATCTTCGGCCTCGGGCAAATGCCGAAGATCGTCATCGCCGCCGTCATCTGCTTCTTTCCGACGCTGGTGAACATGATCCGCGGACTTGAGTCGGTGTCCAGCAGCGAGAAGGAGCTGTTCCGGGTTCTCTCCGCCTCGAAATGGGAGACGCTCTGGCGGCTGCGCCTTCCGCGCTCCCTGCCTTTCCTGTTCTCATCTCTGCGCATCGCCACGGCCACTGCCGTGATTGGCGCTGTCGTCGGTGAATGGATCGGTTCGGACAAGGGGCTCGGTGCCATGATCATCCAGGCCACGTTCAACTACCAGTCCGGCCGCCTCTATGCCGCCATCACACTCTGCTCGATGCTGGCCATCGCGTTCTTTCTGGTGGTGGTCGCGGTTGAAAGGGTCGTCATGCGCTACGAACGGTGACTGCTGACAATACCTGTCGCCGCCACCCTTCCCCCCTGTCGCCTGACCTCCTATATCCCTCCCCATGGGTCATTCTCGTCAGGAGGGTGGGTTTGCGGAGATGCCGCAGGCCCGGTTGGAGGGCGTTCCGGTGTTGCCGGAGAGCGCGCGCGCCGGCTTGGAGTCGCTGCGGCCGGATTTCGTGCCGCTTGCCCACTACACCCCACAGAAGCCGCCCAAGCCGCCCAAGTCCGAGGGCGGGCAGCGCTTCCAGCTTGTTTCCGAATATGAACCCAAGGGTGACCAGCCCACGGCCATCGCCGAACTGGTGACGGGCGCCGACGCGGCGGAACGGGACCAGGTGCTGCTCGGAGTCACGGGCTCGGGCAAGACCTACACCATGGCGCAGGTGATCGCGCGTACCAACCGCCCGGCGCTCATCCTCGCCCCCAACAAGACGCTGGCCGCCCAGCTCTATGGCGAGTTCCAGAGCTTCTTCCCGCACAACGCGGTGGAATATTTCGTGTCCTACTACGACTACTACACGCCCGAGGCCTATGTGGCGCGCTCCGACACCTACATCGAGAAGGAAAGCTCCATCAACGAGCAGATCGACCGCATGCGCCATTCGGCAACGCGGGCGTTGCTGGAGCGTGACGATGTGGTGGTGATCGCATCGGTGTCGTGCATCTACGGCATCGGCGACGTGGAAACCTATTCGGCCATGACCTTCGCCATCAAGAAGGGGGCTCGCTTCCCGCAGCGGCAGCTGCTGGCTGATCTGGTGGCGCTGCATTACAAGCGCAACGACCAGAACTTCGTGCGCGGCACCTTCCGGGTGCGCGGTGATACCATCGAACTGTTCCCGTCGCATCTGGATGACCGGGCCTGGCGCATCTCGCTCTTCGGTGACGAGGTGGAGGCGATCACCGAGTTTGATCCGCTCACCGGGCAGAAGCGCGCCGAGCTTGAGCAGGTGAAGGTCTATTCCAACTCGCATTACGTGACGCCGAAGCCGACGCTGGAGCAGGCGGCGACGCGCATCAAGGAAGACCTGCGGCAGCGGCTGGCCGAGTTCAACGCGGCAGGCCGCATCCTGGAAGCGCAGCGGCTGGAACAGCGCACCATGTTCGACCTCGAGATGATGATGGCGACCGGTTCCTGCGCCGGCATCGAAAACTACTCGCGCTATCTCACGGGCCGGGCGCCGGGCGAGCCTCCGCCCACGCTGTTTGAATACCTGCCGGACAACTGCCTCGTCTTCATCGACGAAAGCCACGTCACCGTGCCGCAGATCGGCGGCATGTTCCGCGGGGACTACAACCGCAAGGCCACGCTGGCCGAATATGGCTTCCGCCTGCCCAGTTGCATCGACAACCGCCCCTTGCGCTTCGAGGAGTGGGACGCCATGCGCCCGCAGACCATCTATGTGTCAGCGACGCCGGGTGGCTGGGAGATGAAACAGGCGGGTGGCGTCTTCGCCGAACAGGTCATCCGCCCCACGGGCCTTATTGATCCGCCCGTGATCATCCGCCCGGTGAAGACGCAGGTCGATGACGTGATCGACGAGTGCAAGAAGGTGGCGGCGCAGGGCTATCGCGTGCTGGTGACGACGCTGACCAAGCGCATGGCCGAGGACCTCACCGAATACATGCACGAGCAGGGCGTCAGGGTGCGCTACATGCACTCCGACATCGACACGCTGGAGCGCATCGAAATCCTGCGCGATCTCCGTTTGGGTGCGTTCGATGTGCTCGTCGGCATCAACCTCTTGCGCGAGGGGTTGGACATTCCGGAGTGCGCGCTCGTTGCCATTCTCGATGCCGACAAGGAAGGTTTCCTGCGCAGCGAGACCTCGCTGATCCAGACCATCGGCCGGGCCGCGCGCAACGTCGAGGGCCGCGTCATCATGTATGCGGATTCGATCACCGGCTCGATGGAGCGCGCGATTGCCGAAACCAACCGCCGCCGCGCCAAGCAGGAGGCCTACAACACCGCGCACGGCATCACGCCGCAGTCGATCAAGCGCAACATCCACGACATCCTCAAGAGCGTCTACGAGCAGGATCACGTGCAGGTGGATGCCGGCCTCGCCGAAGACGGCCCGCTCATCGGCCACAACCTGGAAAAGGTTCTGGCCGACATGGAAAAGAAAATGCGCGACGCCGCCGCCAACTTGGAGTTCGAAGAAGCGGCACGCCTGCGTGATGAAGTGAAACGGCTCAAGGCGCTGGAGCTTGCGGTGCTGGATGATCCATTCGCGAAGGACCCCACCTCTCCCCAGCGGGGAGAGGGTGGCGCGTCAGCGCCGGGTGAGGGCCGGGCCAGCCGCATCCAACCCGCCACAGCCTCATGGCCCGCGCCAAAACCGGGCGAACGCAAAGCCGGATCAACCAAGGGCAAACCGGGCACCCGGGCGTACCGGGGGCCGAAGCGATAGTCCTTCCGTGCGGCCAATACCCACATCCTTCACCTTGGCGCAACACAGGGCGTAGGTAGTTTGTTTTTTGCGCGAGAATATCTACTATGCGCTTCGGTCTATGTCTTAGGATGTGAACATGCAACTCAATGTTCCGGCTCTTTTCAAAATGATAACCAAATGTTGTGGCGTCTTTTTTACCGGAGCCGTCTTGTTTCTACTTCCTTCGCCTCCTTCACTTGCTGAAGAATCGCAACCTAAGCAACAGTGGGTCGTGGTAACTCGTTCGGTGATCTCGTGTGGAGACGTTTGGGACAATCCAAAAGCTCGACAACGCTTGTTTAATACCCTTGCGAATCCTCCTTCCGACGGAAAACTCCCGGAAAATTGTGCCTTGCTAAAGGTTGGGGACAAGTACTTGTTGGATGATCAACAATCGGATGAGGATGCCCGGATCGTTGTTAAGATGTGGGCGCCAGTCTGTCCTAAGGGCTGCTCGCCATCAATGACGCCGAACTATGCACCCCCCAGACAGTTGATCGGTGCGTACTTGCGTCCAACCGACCCACCGGAAGGTTGGTAAAGAATTGTCGCTGCTCGTGCAGCGTCCCCTACCTTCCGAGGACGCACTCCTTGTTTTCATTTGTGTTTGGAGCATTTTCGAGGATGCAGTTTGCCTCTGATGGCGGGTTGCCGCAGATGCTGTGAAGCTTCCTGTGACTGACGCATTTTCCGTCCGCCCTGTTCCTGTAGCCTGGGCCGCCCTTGCAGCCGCACCCTCGACAAGAGGGGAAGTTCTTGCAATCCTTTTTCAATAGGTAATTCTTCGGAACTTCCTTACCGTGGCAATGAAAATCGCCAGTCTTTCTGTTGGTATGGCAACCGTTCTTGTCCCTGCTACCCGGATGCGCCCATGTTGACGCAGCAAGAATGCCGCAAACGATCATGAATGTTGCCAGCCAAACCGTTGCCCTCATACTGCCATGATAGCACTCATGATTGCGGCATGTCCCGGTCCCGTCGCCACAAGCCTATTATCGGCAATGCCCGAGCTGCTTCCGAGAGGGATGACAAGCGGCGTGCGGCCATGCGTGTGCGAAAGAAGCTGCACGACCACCTGAAGCCGCATCTTGCTTCTGATGACGCGTTTGATTTGCCTGATAGGCTGGAGCATCCGCGTTCCGGGCAGTGGACTTTTTCCAAGGACGGCAAGCATTATTCCGCGCGGCTGACGGCGCGCGACATGTGGAAGTGACACCAGTTCGTTGTGACGACGTCTCGAGCTTGTTCCGTCACCCCGGCGCAGGCCGGGGCGGGGCTAAAAACGCACTATGCAAGAGAAAAGCACTGCCCCGGCCTGCGCCGGGGTGACGATCTGAATGAGCAGCGTGTTGCAGGATGGAAGCACTCACCCCTTGGTGATCACATACAACTTCCGCACCTGTTTGATCACGCGCCATTCGCCCTTCCAGCCCAGCGGCAGGTTGATGGCGTCGCCGGGGCCGAGCCGCTCTATCCGCCCGTCAACATGGGTCATTTCGATTTCGCCTGCGATGAAGTGGCAGAACTCGCTCGACGCACTGCGGTCGGCGGTGAAGCGGCCCGGTGTGCATTCCCAGACGCCGATGTCGACGCGACCATCGGCGGATGTCCAGAGCGAGACGGCGGCCTCCTTCTGGTTTCCTTCGATTGACGTGGGCTTGTCTTCAAATGCGCCGACGTCAAGCGTGGCGAGGCCGGGGATGCAGGTGAGATCAATCATGGCGTGGTCCTGGTTTGTGGTGATGGCCATTCTTGGCCCGTGCGCAGCTGTTGCACAAGCAGGCCCGTTCTTTTTCCGTTGGAGAAGGGGCCGGAACATCCTATAGGCCGCTCATCTTGTGCACCCCGTGTGCAACTGCAAGCAGCCCGCGTTGGCCCGGCCTTCGTGCCTGCCTGCGACGACTGCCGGTCTGATGGTGGACCGGAAGCTTTCTGACGGACAAGGAACATCCCGTGGCTTTTCCTCCGAACTACCGGCAGGAGCGCAGCAACCGCGAGCGCGCCAAGCAGCGCAAGGCGCTCGAAAAGCAATCAAAGCGGGACGAACGCGCGGCCCAGCGCAAGGATTCCGCTGACGCGCCGAACCCCGAACAGGACCAGGACACGCCCCCGGCGAAGGACAGTTGAGATGGCCAAGAAGAAACAGAAGACCGAAGACAATTTCGTGTTCTTTGACGTGACCTATGAGGACGGCACGAAATCCTCGCGCCGCAAGATCAACGCAGCTGGGCTCGACCGTGACGAGATCGAGGCCTTCGCGCGCACCGAGATCATGACGCAGGACCGGCGCATTGCCGAAATGTCCGGCAAGGAACGTGGCTCGATCAAGGAGATGGTGCGCTCGGGATCGTGAGGCGAAGGCAGGGGCCTGCGCCTCAGCCCGCCATTTCTTCCAGTTTCTGCGCGGCGATTTCCAGCGCCTTGGCGAAGTTCTCGTCCTGCTGGCGGATCTGCGTCAGCGCCTGGTCGCGGCTGACGCGCAGGCCGTTCATCTGGTCCTGCAGGTCTTCGATCTTGCGGGTTGCTTCGGAAAGGCGGTCGGCCACCATCAGGCCCGCCATCACCAGCTGCCGGATGTCGCCGATGGCGCCCACGCTCTGGCGGATGCGGCCCACTTCGGTGTCGAGCAGCTTGGCGAGATCCTTGAGGTGATCCTCCTCGCCGTCCGGACACTGCATGGTGTAGGGGCGTCCGGCGATGTTGACGACGACATTGGCCATTCCCGTTCCGCTCCTATTCGCCGCTGTTGGAGTGGAGGACCGAGCGGATGCGCGACATGGCGCTGTCGATCTTGCCCACGGCCTGCTTGGAGGTGTCCACCAGTTCCTGCGCCTTCACGCGCACCAGCGAGAGTTCGCGGTCCATGCGCTGTTTGTCTGATTCGAGCGTGGCCTTCTCGATCTCAAGCGTCTTCAGACGGGCGTTTTCTTCCCGTTTGCGGGCCAAAGAGGCCTCGATCAGCTTCAGGGCCTTTTCAAAGCGCTGAAGCGATGTTTCGAATTTCGTTGAGTCTGCCATGTCCGTCCTGATGTCCACCTAAAGCACAAACGGGAGATTCTCAAGCACACACAATTCGTTGCACCTTAAAGCTGACGGCGAGCGGAAGCAATCGCCCGCAAATGGTCCAAACAGGCCACATTGACAGCGGGGGGAGGGCTGTTATCAGGGGCGCGATCCCTTTGAAACTCCCGCCAGAAAGGCCCCTCCCATGTCCGACGTCTCGCCCCGTTCCATGGCCAACGCCATCCGCGCCCTGTCGATGGATGCGGTGCAGAAGGCCAATTCCGGCCATCCGGGCGCGCCCATGGGGCTCGCGGACGTTGCAACGGTGCTTTTCACGAAGTTCCTGAAGTTCGATGCCTCCGCCCCCAACTGGGCTGACCGGGACCGTTTCATCCTGTCCGCAGGCCATGCCTCGATGTTGATGTATTCGCTGCTCCATCTCACGGGCTACAAGGACATGACCATCGAGCAGATCAAGGCCTTCCGCCAGATGGGTTCGAAGACGGCGGGCCACCCGGAATATGGCCATGCGGCTGGCATTGAAACCACCACAGGGCCGCTGGGGCAGGGCATTTCCAACGCCGTGGGCTTCGCCATGGCCGAGCGCCACCTCAATGCGCAGTTCGGCAACGATCTCGTCAACCACAAGACCTATGTGTTCGCCGGCGACGGCTGCCTGATGGAAGGCATTTCGCAGGAAGCGATTGCGCTGGCCGGTCACCTCAAGCTCTCCAACCTCATCGTGGTGTGGGACGACAACAACATCACCATCGATGGCCGCGTCTCCATGGCGGATTCGACCGACCAGGCGAAGCGCTTCGAAGCCAGCGGCTGGAAGGTGCTGCGCTGCGATGGCCATGACCACACCTCCATTTCCGTGGCCCTTGCCGCCGCGCAACTGTCGGACCGCCCTGTCATGATCGCCGCCAAGACGATCATCGGCTTCGGCGCGCCCAACAAGAAGGACTCCTATCAGGCGCATGGTTCGCCGCTGGGTGACGCGGAAATCGCGCTGGCCCGCAAGGAACTGGACTGGCCCTACGCGCCATTTGAAATTCCCGCCAAGATCCTCGCCGCCTGGCGCGAGGCGGGCGCGCGCGGCAAGGCCGAGCGCACGGCATGGGAGGCGCGCGTTGCCGCTTCGCCGAGCAAGGCCTGGTTCACCCGTGTCATGGCGGGCAACCTGCCCGCCAATTTCGGCAGCGTCGTCAACGACTTCAAGAAAGAACTGGCCAAGAAGCCGCCGCACATCGCCACGCGCAATTCCTCGCAGAACGCGCTCGATGTGATCAACGCCGCCGTGCCGGAAACGATCGGCGGCTCGGCTGACTTGACGGGCTCCAACAACACCAAGTCCAAGGACATGGCCGTGTTCTCGGCGGCCAACTACGGCGGGCGCTATGTGCATTTCGGCATCCGCGAACATGGCATGGCGGCGGCCTTGAACGGCATGGCGCTGCATGGCGGCGTCATCCCCTATGGCGGCACCTTCTTCTGCTTCACCGATTATTGCCGTCCCTCCATGCGCCTTGCCTCGCTCATGGGCATCCGTTCCATCTTCGTGATGACGCATGACTCGATCGGCCTCGGCGAGGACGGACCCACGCACCAGCCGGTGGAACACCTCGCCGCCTGCCGCGTCATTCCCAACCACATCGTCATGCGCCCCTGCGACGCCATCGAGGCGGTGGAGTGCTGGCAGATCGCGCTTGAAAGCAAGACGACGCCGTCAACACTGGTGCTGACGCGCCAGAAGCTGAAGCCCGCGCGCCTCAGCCATTCCGCCAAGAACCTCTGTGCGCAGGGCGCCTATGAGATCGCGGAATCGAAGAAGAAGGCCAAGGCGGTGATCTTCGCCTCCGGCTCGGAAGTGGAAATCGCCATCGAGGCCAAGGCCATGCTCGACAAGAAGGGCATCCCCACGCGCGTTGTCTCGGTTCCCTCCATGGAATTGTTCGAGCGCCAGTCCAAGGCCGTGAAGGCCAAGGTGCTGGGCACCGAAAAAATCCGCATCGCCGTGGAAGCAGGCCTCCGCCAGGGCTGGGACCGCTTCATCGGCAGCGAAGGCAAGTTCATCGGCATGACCGGGTTCGGGGCAAGCGCTCCGGCAGAGAAGCTGTACGAACACTTCGGCATCACCGCCAAGGCGGTGGTGAAGGCGGCATCGGCACGTTGAGAGTGGGCAACAACAAACTAAGTGTACACCTGTCAACACTTGGTTCAGTGCGCATCCAGAGAGAAGGAGCATTGGGATGATTGTCGGGCACAGTCATTGCTTTTCTTGCGGTCCATGGTCAATTGCATTGCTTTCATTGCTATTGGCGCCTTCCGCAGCTGCAGAAGCCAATATCGGTTCTTGGCAAGTAAGTGAGGAGCATTCTGAACTGGATGGAAATCACTCTGTCTCAGCCGTGATTCACTCTGAAAAACAAATCACAAGTAGTATCGGACTGCCAGAGACTGCCGTTCTTGCCGTTGTGTGCTCACACGAGGAAACTCGTGTAGTCGTCGACTTAAGGAACTTTATGGGGAGCAGTCAGGTCTTCGTTCGTTATAAGATCGACAATGGGCCTTTGGAGGATGATCGAGTCAGTGTTTCCGGCGATGGCCAATTCTTCGGCTGGACGGGGGGAAGTGCGATTGATTTGACAAAGGCCATGTCCGGCAAGAAGAAATTGGTGATTGCTGCGGCTCCTGTTGGCAAGGAGGAAACAGAGGCGTCATTCAATATTGGTGGACTGGAGGACGTGATCCCCAAGATTTCTGCCGCATGTAAGTGGGATCGTTAACTCCGGCCGTTGTTGTTGATTGCCCCAACAAGCGAGTTCGGCGTTCTAGTTCAACATCGCCTCACCCCGCCTTCGCCACCTCTTCATCCAGCCGCTTCCCGATCTCCGCCTCGGCAATTGCCAGATCGTAGCTTGATTGCAGGTTGATCCAGAAACGCGGTGACTGGCCGAAATAGCGGCCGAGGCGCATGGCGGTTTCCGTTGAGACGGCGCGCTTCTCGTTCAGGATGTCGGTGATGCGCCCGGAGGGGGTGCGCAGGGCGAGCGCCAGTGCGTTGGCGGACAGTTCCCGTGCCTTCAGTTCCCGTTTCAAAATCCGTCCCGGATGCACAGCGCGCATGATCGGTCTCCTCAATGATAATCCACAATTTCAACGTCATGGGCATCGCCACCCTCGAAGCGGAAGCACAGCCGCCATGGGCCGTTGATGGTCATGGCCCATTGTCCCTTGCGGTCGCCCTTCAATGGGTGAAGACCCACCGACTTCAGGGGGCTGATGTCCGCGAGCGATGTTGCCGCGTCTAGCATGGTCAACATGTCTTCGGCGGCCTCCACGTCAAGCCCGGAGAACTTCGATTTCCCGCCTTCCGCAAACTGCCGCGTCACCGCGTTGGCCCATGACCTGATCATGTGTAAACGTACTACGCGAAACGTAGTATGTCAATAGTTGACAACCGGCATCACCTCTTGCCGGAGATGGTGAAGGTCAGGAACAGGCGTTGATAGATCAGGTCCTTGAATGGTCTTGAGGGGGCCGTGAGGCCGACGATGGCGTTCACCTTGCCGTCGGTTGCAAATGTCTCGCCGCGCCGCCAGATGTCGGAATGCTGGACGTAGCCGAGAGGCGTCACCGTGAGGCACTGTTTCACCAGTGTTTGCAGTTCATCGTGGCGCTTGCTGACTTCGGCTGGCGCGGCGTTCCTGAACTCGCGCACATCGCAGATCACCTCAAGATCACCCTCCATGACGTTGCAGTCCCAGAACCGGGGCTTCATCTCAAACAGGGCTGGCCGCTCCACTCCCTCATATTCCGCCTCATACAGAAATTCCGGGTCGACAATGTACGTGAAGTTCTTGTCTTCGTTGCCGGTTGAGGCTGCTTCCCGCATCAGGGCGCAAGCGGCTCCGGGCTGTGCGGTCAACAGGCTCTCGGGATCCTTGGGGTTGGGGATCACGAGATCATCTAGGTACTTGATGTTCTCGATTTCCTGCTGGCTCATGCCCGCCAGGGCGGGAGAGACGGTGCAGAAGGCGAAAAGACAAAAATGCGCGAAGTATTTGGAAACCGGCGGCATGCCATTTGAATAAGGCAAGTCAGCCGAAGAGTCACCCGATGCCGGAAGGCTGTGCGGTGGCCATGTGGCTCCACCGGGACCAGTTGCCATTCGCTCTGAACTCCGCTCATGATGCCAGCACATCCGTGGGAGACGGCAGCATGGCCAAAGGATACTGGATTGCACATATCACCGTAAACGATGCGGAGGCCTATCAGGCGTACCGGAATGTTGTGCACGGCATTCTATCTGCTCATGGCGGGCGGTTCATTGTGCGGGCCGGGGCGCAGGCCGTCATGGAGGGGGTGGTCCGTCCGCGCACCGTGGTGATCGAGTTTCCGTCGCTACAGGCAGCACAGGGGTGTTACGACTCGCCCGAGTATCAGGCCGCCAAGGCACTGCGCCGCAAGGCCAGCGATGGTGATTTCAGCATCATCGAAGGATGGGACGGCTAGGGGCGGCTGCGTGCCCCCTCATCGGCCATGGTCGGGCAGGGATTCCTGCCACCCGCCCCTCATCCGCCCATTGGGCACCTTCTCCCGCGAATAGCGCGGGAGAAGGCCTTGATGGGTATCGCCTTCTCCCGTCCCCTGACGGGAGAAGGTGCCCGGAGGGCGGATGAGGGACAGGCGGCAGGTCGCTGGCCGGTGATGTGAAAATTGTCCTTGACATGATCCCCAATATAGGAATACATGCGCTTGATGGTTCAGGCAAGGAGGGATCAGTGTCGCGAGCTTGTCTACACTGCCTGAACCATGTGCAGCGCCCGCGTATCTTCGCCCAAGCAGCGAAGCTCCCCGGGAGCCGGATGTCCGCCCCTTGGGTACTACGGCCCAAGCGCGGTTTACCGCAGTTCAACCACACAACCTTGCAGCCGTGCCTAGCCTGTAAGTGCTGCGCCGTGTGGAACTGGCGAGAGCGTCCATTGCAGGCCAAAACCGCTGCGTTTCTTGATGCCACTGCACGCCGATCGCCCCCGCCCAAAAGCGGGTGCGGCGTGAGTGGCCGGGCAGGTTGCCGAATCCAATACCTTTTCCACTCCACTGCATGCAGGCGACAGGCCCGTACGGGAACAGTCCCTCCATTTTTCCCCGAGCGCAACATGCCGCCGTGATCTTCTCCCCCGGAACCGACGATCAAAGGTGGATGGCCCACATGCGTGGACCATGACGGGTGTTGGGGTGTGCACTCTTCCATCCCCCAGGTCCCGTCATTCCAGCCGCGCTTCTTGATCTCGCCGCAGGCGAGATGTCGCGCGCGAGTCGGAACCCCGCGTGGGGCTCTTGCCACATGCACAAGCTTCGACGCCCCACTCCACAAGGCACGTCATCATCCGGCACGTGCCCCCTCAAAAACTCCGGCTCAGCGTCACATAGCCCGTGAAGCTCGCATCCTCGCCCACCGCAAGGCTGGAGATCAGGCCTGCCGTCACATCGAAGGCCAGCTGCTGGGAGCGGAAGCCTGTGTGCAGAGTCACGGTATCCGAGGGCCGGTCCACGCCCGGCACGGCAAACGCAAGGCTCACGGGAATGGACTGCGCTTGGGCCCGGTTGCTCCCACCACCCGAAAATTCATGATCCCATGTGGCGCGGGCAAAAAACTCCGACAGGTCCGTGAGATCATAGGCGAATTCGGCACCAATGCTGCCCATGGCCGACGTGCGCTTGATGTCGAGGAAGCGCATGGAGGTTGAAAGACCCGGCTGGTCTTCCGAAAAATCATCCAGTGAAACGGATTGAAACAGAAGGCTGGCCAGCGGGGTCACGGTCAGCCTGTCCACCTCGAAATCATATCCGGTGGTGAAACCCAGACTGGCACTCGTGCCTTGCGTCTTGCCGCGATGCTGGCGCGCGGCGGCGCCAAGCGCGACGGTACGCGTGATGTCGTAGTCTGCAAGAGAGACATTGACGAGGCTGTTGATCCACAGGTTGGTGCCGCGCCAGCCCAGAAACATGCCAAGGCTGGCTTCCATCGAATCATGTTCAGTCCCGTTCCCGGCAACCTGGTAATTCACGTCCTCCACCCGGAGCATGGGGGGCGTTCTCAAGAAAGTCGGCATGACGAAATTGATCCCGTCGCGGCCCTCCGCGCGCGTCTGCCGGCCGAAGCCCGCATGCACACCGAACGTGACATTGCCCCGCACATGTTTCACGCCCGCCATGGCATCAAAGTTCTCACCGCCATCAGCAAGCCCGGCCAGCCCCTGCCCCCACCAGAAAGTTCCCTGCTCAGTGGGCTGCCCCAGATGCTCTGACAGCGACAGGAACCTTGCGCGTCCACTTGCCACGGCAGAGTCTGCAATCTGGCCCATCTGCGTCGGCGCATCCAGAACAGAAAGCGCATACTGCGCCAGCAACTGGTGCCCGCCGGACGACAAATGCAAACCGTCGGCGAACAGGTGGGTATAGGGCGCGTCCAGCGTGACCACCGAGGTCGGATTGCAGGTCAGGGAATTCGCTGTGATCTGCGGTTGGCAGGCGGTTCCGGTCACATTGCTGAAACCGAAGGTTACAGGATCAGCCACCACTTCCTGCAGCAACGCAAACGTGTTCAGAGGAATGACCGGAAGGTTTGCAGCAGAGAGGCCATTGAAGAGCTGGTTATTGAAATCCTGCGCCAGTGCCGTGGCGTTCGCCTGGGCTGCGGGACCCTGGGCACGATAGGTTGGCGTGAGGCCGACATCATATACTGTCGAGACCATGATGTAGCGGGCACCAGCGTTGGCAAGCGCCTGCACGATGGCGACCTCGCCTGCCGCCGCATCGTCAATGTCTGTGGGGGGTGCATTGCCATCCATGACCTCCGCAATGTCGCGCATGCCGCCCGACACCGTATACAGCGCACCCGGGTCCGCCATGCCACCGTGTCCAGTCAGGTAGCTGTTCAGCTGCGTGTTCATTGAGGGAAAGGGACCGAGGGCACCATTCGCATTGACGACGACGCGCGCGAAACCGGCCGCATAGTTGGTGCCAGTTTGTCCATTGCCGTTGGGATTTGCCGATGTCCCCAACTCGTCAGCAACAATCTGCGACCAGACATCCGTGGGATTGGTGGTGAACTGCCCTGTGACAGGCTGCACGGAAACAGGCAGCAAGGGTCTGAAGTAGCCAGCATCCGTGATGCCGTCACCGAAGAAATACGTCTCGGAGAAAGGCTCCGCCGATGCCGCGCCGATGATTGCAAAACCCGCAACTGCCGATCCAAACGCGAGGTGGAACTGTCGCCGCATGATTCACTCTCCCACCCCCAGTTGAAGTCCAGCAGAACGGCGGGTTGAAGGAAAGATGGCGGTTTTCAATCAATAATTGCCAATGGCAATACCCCTTTTCACCACTGCATGCAGACGAAAGGCCCGTACGGGAACAGTCCCTCCAGTTTTCCCCGAGCACGACATGCCACCTTAAGCACTCACCCCCTCAACATCGCTTGCGATGCCGGAGCCCTCCCTCTCCCGCCAGCGGGAGAGGGTGACAGTGCGCGCCTTCAGTCCCTCTCCCGTTCAAGGGAGAAGGTTGGGGTCTGCGCCGGAGGCATGGGAGGGTGAACGCCCGTGCGACGCGGTACGCGCCAGGTGAGAACCGACATTGAGTGTGAGCGCTTAGGGCAACAGGCAGCAACCAACGCGGGCCTTGTGAACACGCTACTGCGCGTCGATGTCACCCTGCGTCACCTGATAGCTGGCGCTGAACTGTGTCGTGGCGGCCGGAACCAGCGAAGCGACCAGCGCGGGCAAAGGCACCGGCGGCGTACCCGTGCCGCTGTGGCTGTCGGAAACCGAAACATTCGTGATGGTCACGTTACCGGTGTTCGTCACATCATAGGTGTAGGTGATGATATCGCCGGGGTCGGCCTCGCCGATGGTGCCGTTGTCCGTGGTGATCACGTGCGTCTTGACGATGTTCAGGGTGGCCGTCTGCATCACCGCCGTGGTCTCTGCCGCCGAGGTGATGGCAGCGGTCTGCGTGGTGTCCAGCGTCGCCGTGTTGGAGAAGGTACCGCCATTGTTCATGTCGGAAAGCAGCACGGTGTAGCTGGCGCTGTAGAGCCAGATTTCATCCGGGTCGATGGCACCGTCGCTGTCCGTGTCGCCGGAACTGTATGTGGGACCGGTGGTGAGTGTGCGCGGGCTTCCGGCTTGGTTCAGCGCGTCGGTGAGGCTGAGGCCGGTCAGCGTTTGGTTGCCGGTGTTGTCGATGGTGATGAGCCAGGAGATGGTTTGGCCATGGGCGGTCACCGGGTCCGGCCCGCCGCTCTGGCCCTTGAGAATGGTGAATGTCGCGGTGCGCGTCACCGGCGTCGTATAAACCGCCGAAGCCACGGCAGCCGTCTGCGCGGTGTCATAAGTCAGCGTGTTGGTGAAGCTTCCCGTGGCATCCATGTCAGTCTGGGTCACGGTGTAGCTGGCGCTGTAGAGCCAGATTTCATCCACGTCGATGGCACCGTCGCCGTCGGTGTCGCCGGAGGAGTAGCTGGGTCCGCTTGCGAGTGTGCGCGCCACGCCACCGAGTTGGAATGTGTCGCTCACCACGGTGGGCGAGGTCAGCGTCACGTTGCCGGTGTTGTCGATGGCGATGGTGTAGTTCAGCGTCTGCCCCGCCGCCGTTACCGGATTGGAACCACCGGTCTGCGTCTTGACGTTGGTGAAGGCGGGCGTCTGCGTGATCGTCGTCACCGCCGCCGCCGAGGTCTGCGGTGCGGTTTGGGCCGTGTCAAAGGTTGCGGTGTTGGAGAACGAGCCGCCCGTGTCGATATTGGCCTGGGTCACCGCATAGGTGGCCGTGTAGATCCAGGTTTCCGTATCCTGCAGGATGCCATCGCTGTTTGCGTCACCTGATGTCAGAGCCGGGCCGGAGGTGAGCGTGCGGGCGCTGCCGTTCTGGGTCAGTGCATCAGAGATTGTCAGGCCTGTGAGGACAGCGGTGCCATTGTTGTCCACCGTGATCGTGTAGGTCAGCGTGCCCGGTGCAGCGATGCTTGCGCTGCTGGCGGATTTCACAATGGTGAAAGACGGATTGTCGTTGTCGTAGATCGTAAGTGTCGGTGACGTGATCGTCGTTGTGCTGTAGCCCGTCCCCGTTGCCGTGATCGAGGCGGGCGAACAGGAGTGCGTTCCCTCCGCCACAGCATCATTGGTGGCCGTGACGGTCACGGTCTGCGGCGTCGTAAAATTGGCCGAGGTGAAGGACAGGCTGATCGGCGAGAACGTGCATTGGCCGCTGGTGCCAATCGCCACCGTCACGGCACTGCTGCCAGCAGGCGGAGCATTCAGCACCACCGTGAAGGATGCCGTGTCGCCACCTTCTGTTGCGGAGGCATCCGTGACCACCACCGTGCCGCCGCGCAGGCCCCAGCGCATGATATAGCTGCCGGTGTTGTTCGCGTAGCCGTCAACACGGATGCGGTAGGTTGTGCCGGAAGTCGCCGCAAACTGGACCCACGAGCCATAATTGCCGTTCACCGTGGAATTGCAGCCCGTGGTGTCGTCATTGCTGGTGATGGCGGTCAGCGCGTTCGCCGCTGCCCCCGTGTAAACATGCAGCGTTGTGTCGAAATTCGTTGTGGTCTCAGCCGTGAGATTGCAGGTGCCGAAAATCGCCGTCCCGCTGGCGGGCGCTGTCCACGAATACCACATGGAGTTGACGGTGCCACCGCCGATCCCTGCAGGCTCCCCAGTATCTGGTGTCGCCGCCGTGTTGGACCCTGTGAGTGTGCCGGAACTGCCGCTCAGCGTTGTGCCCGGAAAAACATCACCGGCCCAGGCAACGGCGCTGATGGCGCACAGCACCACCCAGACGACACCCAGATACCTGACAGACCGGAACCACATGGCAACTTGCCCACACACGAACACGGCAGAGTTAGCGCATGTTAGTTAAAAATCCACTTTGATTCTCCTTCGGGTTGCATTCCTGGAATTCTGCCACCCAAAGAAAAAGGGCCGCCGGTGGGCAGCCCTTTTCCAGGAGTGTCGCTGGAAGCGGTTTAGCGCTTCGAGAACTGGAAGCGGCGGCGGGCCTTGGCCCGGCCATACTTCTTGCGTTCCACCGAGCGGCTGTCGCGGGTGAGGTAGCCACCCTTCTTCAGCGCCGAACGCAGTTCCGGCTCGAAATTGGTGAGCGCGCGGGCGAGGCCATGGCGCACGGCACCGGCCTGACCCGAGAGACCGCCACCCACAACGGTGCAGTCGATGTCGAGTTCGGTCAGGCGGTTGGCCGTCACCAGCGGCTGCTGCACGATCATGCGCAGCACCGGGCGGGCGAAATACTGTTCAATCGCCTTGCCATTGATAGTGATCTTGCCCTTGCCGCGCTTCACCCAGACGCGCGAGGTGGCGTCCTTGCGGCGGCCGGTGGCATAGGCGCGGCCCTGCTTGTCGAGCTTCGGCTTGGCGGGCACTGCGGTTGCGGCAGCGGCCGGCGCGGAGCCGAGGCCCATGGCCTGGCCAAGGTTGGCGAGTGTTGTTGCTTCAGCCATGGTCAATTAGCCCCTTGCAGAGTTCTTGGCGTTCATCGCCTTCACGTCGAGCTTCACAGGGTTCTGTGCCTCGTGCGGATGGGCGGCGCCCTTGTAGATGCGGAGATTGGTGAGCTGCTGGCGCTTCAGGGCGTGGCCCGGAAGCATGCGGCGGACGGCGGCTTCGAGCACGCGGTCCGGATGCTTGCCGTCAAGGTAATCCTTGGCAACCCGTTCCTTGATGCCGCCGGGGAAGCCAGTGTGCCAGTAGTACTTCTTCTGGTCACGCTTCTTGCCGGTCAACAGAACCTTCTCGCAGTTGATGACGATGATGTTGTCACCACAATCCATGGAAGGCGTGAAGGTGGTCTTGTGCTTGCCGCGAAGGCGGTTGGCGATGATCGTGGCGAGACGGCCGACAACAAGGCCTTCCGCGTCGATCAGCAGCCACTGCTTCTGGATGTCCGCAGGCTTTGCGGTAAAAGTTTTCATCTTTCGAACTCTCAAAAGTGGCGTAAAAACGAGAAACGCCCGCTTTCGAGGGCGCCTGTTCAGAGCGGCTGATAGTTGAGCCAATAGCTGCTGTCAACGAAATCCAGCAATTTCGGGCGCTTTTTGCGCGCGGTAACATATTACCTCAATGCGGCAAAAACTCTTCAAAACCCCGTCATTGCCTCTGGCACACACGAGCGATGTCCACTAACCTGAAATCCTGAATGGGAGATTGGCTCATGCGTTCCGTGGGCTGCATGGCGGGTTTCAAAGGCGTGGCGATGCTTCTGGCATCGCTGACATTTACCTGTGCCGCCCTTGCTCGCACACCTGACATCACGGATCTCCCCGTAAATATGCCCCATGTCTGGGACCGGCAATTGCCTGATGACGAAGCCGTGGCCCAGCAAACACCAGCGCCTGCGCCGGTCCCTGCCGCGCCGCCACCTGCACAATCTGCGCCGACAGGAAATGCCGCAACACCAGATGCGCCCGCACCCGCAGTCAACCAGGCCCCGGACCAGCCCGCCTCCCCAGTACCGCCCGAAACCACGCCAACAGAACCCGCGACCGGAGACGTTCTGCCGGACCTGTCCCCGGAGGCTCAGGAATCTGAGGACTTCAGCGTCGGGGAAATTCCGACTGTGGAGACCGTGGAACTCACCCCCGAAACAGCGCGCAAGGCAATGGATGCCTATGTCATGGTGAGGGAAAAGTACAAGGACGCGGCCTTGGAGAACTACGAGAACCTGCAGGATTTCGTGGAACAGGACTCGCACGGCAAAGCCTTTGATGCCGATATAAAGGGCTATGGTTTTGCCACAGCCAATGACTGGAATACCGCCATCACCACGGTAGGATTCGCATATTCCAACCTCATTGACGACCAGACGGCTGATCTTCGCCAGCAAATTGAAGAAGTGAAAAATGACTCGGAAATGGCGCAGGACATGCGTGACCGCATGGTTCAGGCTCTAAACGCAATGATTCCTTCCGACAACAACCGCAAGGTCGTCGAAGACATGTCCAAGGATCCTGTCTACGCAGAAAAGCTCAAGGCCCTTGAGACGGAAGAGGAATGACCTCGCACCTGCGCAACTCGCGCGATGGCTCCGTCCTGCGCCTGACTCTTGCCGATGATGCCTCCCGCAATTCGCTTTCGGAAAGCATGATGGCAGAACTTCAGGCCGCATTGGACAACGCGGGCGAAGACTCCACGGTGGGTACCATCATCATCGCATCTGATGGCAAGGCTTTTTCCTCAGGTCACAACCTCAAGCAGCTGACCGCGCGGCGCGCCGACCCGGACAATGGGGAGGCATACTATTCCATGGTCTTCGCGCGCTGTGCGAAGCTCATGACGTCAATCGCACATCACCGCTGCGCCATCATCGCCGAAGTGGATGGACTTGCCAGCGCAGCCGGTTGCCAGCTGGTGGCAACCTGCGATCTCGCCTATTGCTCGCCGCGCGCGACCTTCTGCACGCCAGGCGTCAACATCGGCCTATTCTGTTCCACGCCCATGGTGGCACTGTCCCGCAACCTCTCCTCCAAGCACACCATGGAAATGTTGCTGACAGGCGACGTCATGGATGCGGAGTTTGCGGCGCGCACCGGGCTCGTAAACGCGGTCATTCCGCAAGATGAACTGGCCGGTCATGTCTCGGCACTTGCGGCACGCATCGCCTCCAAATCCCGGGCAGCGATCACCTATGGCAAGCGCGCCTTTGATGGGCAACGCCAACTTCCGCTGGAACAGGCATACGCCTTCACAGCGGGCGTGATGGCCCGCAACATGCTGGACAGTGCCGCCTGTGAAGGCCTTGACGCTTTCATCAGCAAGAGACAGCCAAACTGGCCAACACACAAATGAAACCGCGCATCAATTTCATCACGCTGGGCGTTCGCGATCTTCCCGCCGCGCGGAGCTTCTATGAGCGAATTGGCATGAAACCCCATGCCAGCAGCAACGAGAGCGTGGCCTTCTTTGATGTGAACGGCACGGTACTCGCGCTGTTCGGTCATGACGCACTGGCGGCGGATGCGGGTGTCTCACATCAGGATGCACCTTCATTCCGCGGCGTGAGTCTTGCATGGAATGGCTCGACTGAGGCGGAAGTTGATGCCATCTACGCACACGCTCTCGGCTGTGGCGCAACGGCTGTGAAAGCACCACACAAGGTGTTCTGGGGCGGATATTCCGGATATTTCACCGATCCCGAAGGCCATCTGTGGGAAGTGGCATACAATCCATTTGTACAGATCGATGGCGAAGGCCGCATCAAATTGCCATAACGACCCGATGAATCACGACAGCTACAGCGCCGACTATATCCGACAGGTCCTTCAGGACGTGAAGACAATTGCCCTGGTCGGGGCCTCGGCGAACACCGTGCGCCCGTCTTACCTCGTGACCAAATACCTGCTTGAGAAGGGCTACACCGTCCATCCCGTCAATCCCGGCCTCGCAGGCCAGGAATTGCTAGGCCAGAAAGTCTACGCCTCCCTCGCGGATATCCCCGGCAGAATCGATATGGTCGATATCTTCCGAAACGCCGACGCAGCGGCCACCATTGTGGACGAAGCGCTCGCCCTGACAGAAAGGCCCAAGGTCATCTGGATGCAACTTCAGGTGCGCAACGATGCCGCAGCCGCGAAAGCCGAAGCGGCAGGCCTCCGCGTCGTCATGAACCGTTGCCCCAAGATGGAATATGGGAAACTCTCTGGCGAATGGGGCTGGGTAGGCGGCGATCCGGGGTTCATCTCGTCGCGCCGCCAGCAGCTTCATGAGAGTGGCCGGGTGCAAAGCCTTGGCATTGGCCTGAAGGACAAATGATTTCGACGGATTTCCGCCAACGATCCGTCCTGGTGAAAAGAAGGGGCATTGAAATGACCGCCAACGTGACAACCGCTTCCGCCAAATACAATCGCGTTGCCATCGCCCTGCACTGGGTATTGGCCATTCTCATCCTCTTCCTGCTCTTTCCCGGGGAAGAGCTGATCGAGGTAGAACGCGGCCAATCCGTTGCGGGGTGGGGCCCCACCGCGCATGCGTCCCTCGGCATCCTGGTGCTGCTCCTCAGCATCCTGCGCATTGTCTGGCGGGTCAGCCACTCGGCACCGCCCCTGCCCGCCTCCATGCCAATCTGGCAGGTGAAGGCCACCGCCGCCATTCACGGCCTTCTCTATCTCCTGATGCTGGGCATTCCCTTGGCGGGCTGGCTGGCACTTGCACCTTGGGCGGCGGAACGCCTTGATCCCCAAGCTGTCACCTTCTTCCAGCTCATGCCCCTGAACATCTGGCCGAATATTGGCGAATGGACAGGTGAGTTGCATGAAATCGGGGGAACACTGGCCCAAATCCTCATCGCCATTCACGTCCTTGCCGCACTCAAGCACCAGTTCATTGACAAGGATGGCTTAATGCGCCGCATGATGTTCCGCTGAACATGATTGCGTAACGGGGATAGCCGTTCTAGCCTTGTGACCGAAATGGAGGATCACATGGCTGACAAGAAACCCGGCTTTGACACATTGGCAATCCACGCAGGCGGCTCACCGGATCCTGCGACCGGTGCCCGCGTGACACCGATCTATCAAACCACGGCCTACGTGTTCAACGATGTGCAGCACGCCGCCGACCTGTTCGCGTTGCGCGCCTTCGGCAACATCTACACACGCCTTATGAATCCCACACAGGCGGTGCTGGAATCAAAGGTCGCCGCCCTGGAGGGAGGCACGGCAGCCCTCGCCGTCGCGTCAGGACATTCCGCACAACTGCTCGCCTTTCACACCATCATGCAGCCCGGAGACGAATTCGTCGCCGCCCGCCAACTCTACGGCGGCTCGATCAACCAGTTCAACCACTCCTTCAAGTCCTTTGGCTGGCATGTCGTCTGGGCCGACGCCGAGGATCCATCGACCTTTGAAAAGGCCATCTCACCGAAGACCAAGGCCATCTTCATTGAATCAATCTGCAATCCCGGTGGCCGCATCACGGATATTGCCGCCATTGCCAAAGTGGCACAGAAAGCAGGCGTTCCGCTCATCGTCGACAACACGCTGGCCACACCCTACCTGTGCACGCCGCTTGCACATGGCGCCAACATTGTCCTGCACTCCCTCACCAAGTTCATGGGCGGCCATGGCAACTCCATGGGTGGCGTGATCGTTGATGGCGGCAATTTCGATTGGTCCAAGAGTGGAAAGTATCCCCTGCTCTCAGAACCCAATGACAGCTACCACGGCATGAAGCTGCACGAGACATTTGGTGGCATCGCTTTTGCCATCGCCTGCCGCGTGCTCGGCTTGCGCGACCTTGGTCCAGCCATTGCACCGCTCAATGCCTTCCTCATCCTCACCGGCATGGAAACCCTTTCGCTTCGCATGCAGCGCCACAGCGACAACGCCCTCAAGGTGGCGGAATGGCTGGCCAAACATCCGAAGGTCGCCTGGGTCAACTACGCCGGCCTGCCGTCCGACAAGCACCACGCGCTGCAAAAGAAATATGCCCCGCGCGGGGCCGGTGCCGTGTTCACCTTCGGGTTGAAGGGCGGTTATGACGCAGGCATCAAGATGGTGTCGTCGGTGAAGCTGCTCTCGCATCTCGCCAACATTGGCGACACGCGCTCGCTCATCATCCACCCGGCATCAACCACCCACAGCCAGTTGACGAAAGACCAGTTGGTCAAGGCCGGAGCCGGGCCTGATGTGGTGCGTCTGTCAATCGGCATCGAAGACGCCGCCGACATCATCGCCGACCTCGATCAGGCCATGACCTGAGCAAAACGCAGTTGCACCGGTTGCGACAGCAGCCGGTGCAGGTGCCAAAGGGCCAGCGCCAGCAGCACAAGCGCTCCTCCCTGATGGATCAACGCCACCGCCAGGGGCACGTTCCACACGACTGTGAGAATCCCGAGCAGCATCTGCGCCAGCACCGCTGCCGCGACGAACCAGCCGGTGCGCGGCACACGGCGCGCCATCCACAACACATAGGCAAGGATGCCATAGGCCATGAGCCGGTGGTTGAACTGCACGGTCAGCGCGTTCTCGAAGAAATTCTTCCAGTGCGGTTCAGTCATGAAGAGGCCCGCAGGCACCCACTCCCCGTTCATCTTGGGCCAGGTGTTGGAGGCAAACCCGGCATCCAGCCCCGCCACAAATCCACCCGCGGCGACCTGAAGAAAGACGAGGACCACGAGGCCGACGGCAATCATGTTGTCAGGTACCGAAAGCCAGCGGCGGCGGCAGTTGAGGCCAAGAACCGTCCACACAGTTCCCGCGAACAATGCAAAGGCGAAGGTCAAGTGCGCCGCCAGTCGGTACTGGCTTACATCAACGCGCTCGCTAAGCCCCGACGCGACCATGAACCAGCCCAGCGCGCCCTGCGCGCCGCCCAGCACAAAGAGCAGGAAAAGGCGCGGCCACAGACGCCGCGGGATGGCCTTCACTGCCACGAAGTAGAGCAGCGGAACAATGAAGACAAAACCGATGATGCGGCCAAGGAAACGATGCGCCCATTCCCACCAGTAGATGAACTTGAACTCATCCAGCGACATGCCCCGGTTCTGCACCTGGTACTCAGGGATCAGCTTGTACTTTTCAAAAGCCTCCAGCCAATGAGCTTCATTGAGTGGCGGAATTGCCCCCAGCAACGGTTTCCATTCTGTGATCGAGAGGCCGCTGTCAGTAAGGCGCGTGGCCCCTCCAACAATCACCATGCACAGGATGAGGAAGGCGATGGACCACAGCCAGTAGGATACGGCTGCCGGAACCTTGTCTGATGGCGCAGTCATGCCCGCCACATAGGACCAGCGCCGCCGCCGATCAAGCGGCCCCAGGGCCGCACATCCGCAGGCTTTCCCGCGCCGTACAAAAAGGCTAGGAAAAACCGATGAAGATGCGCACCCGAAAGCTGATCGGCACATTTCTCACGCTGATCTGGATCACGGTCTATGCCCTTGTCGCAATGGCTGTCGGCGGCGAGTTGGTCGTCGGCCGGGGCATGCTGGTGGAACTGGCCTACTACATCGTCGCTGGCGTGGCATGGCTGCCCGTTTCCATGATGATGATCCGCTGGATGTCGCGACCTGATCCGGCCTAGGCAACATTCAAACGTCGGCCAAGATTGCTCATCCGGCCCGGCAGACCCGAGGCCAGCACCTTCAGCCACCGTGGTTCGGCATATTTGCTGGAAACCATGACGCGCGGCAATCCGTGCACATGCCCTGCGTGTTCGGGATAAACCGCCCCCATGCGTGTGGTCACGGCGGAGGCATAGCCAGCCTCCGCGCACAGCCGGAAATCCCGCGCCCCTGCATGCCCCACATTGCCGTAAGGATAGGCAAAATGGCGCACAGGCTGTTGCAACTCCTGTTCAAGCCGGCGTCCGGACTCGACGATCTCCGCGCGCGCCTCATTCTCCGAAAGCCTGGAGAGCGCAAAGTGATTGAGTGTATGCGCCCCGATCGTCGCCAGCGGATGGGACGCGAGTGCGCGCAACTCGTCCCACGACATGATAAGGTCGCGGCACATCTGCGGGAGATCAATGCAAAACCGCCTCGACTGCTCACGCGTCCATTGCCGCTGCTCATGCTCCGGCAGGCCCTGCACGGCAGGTGCCAGCTTGCCCCACGCGGCCCACTTCGCGGTTGCGCTGCCATCCAGTTCGGCCCGCACCCCGCCAGCCTCCAGAACGCCTGCGCCTTCGGCAATCATCCGCTCCAGCGCAAGCCACCACATCTCCGTGGAAGCATCAACGAATCCCGGTGCCGCATAGACCAGAAATGGACAATCGTGCTTCGCGAACACGGGCAACGCGTGGACTTGGTTGTCCCGGTAACCGTCATCCAGCGTGAATACGGCGAATGGCCTTTCTCCCGCCCTCCCCGATCGGATGCGCTGCAAGGCCTCGTCGAGCGAGAGGAACTCATATCCTGCCTGACGCAACATGGTGAGCGCGGCATCAAGGAAAGCAGGAGTCGAGGTAAGCCCGCCATTGGGTGCAAAACCGTCCGTCGCCTTCTCTTCCGGCCGCACACTGTGCATGCAAAAAATGACGCCAAGACCCTGGCTCCATGGCCGCAGGACTGACGCAGCCCCAGATCGGTAGAGGGCTTCGAAGGTAAGGCGCAAGAGAGCTGTGGAGGCTGACATGGGTCAGGAAAAAACCACACGCCGCGTAAGAAAGCCTTAATGCCTAGCTGGCGGCGCGCAATCCGGCGTCAGCATCGCGCGTTTCCAGTTTGACAAAGAAGGTCTGGCGCACGCCCCTGCCCGCCAGTGTCCGGCCGGCTGCAGCCGCATCCTTTTGCCGCTGGGCCGCGGCGAGGAAGATCACCGCACCGACACCCTGCAGGCAGTCTGGCGTGGACGGAGACGCCTCTCCGGCATTCACCAGAATTGCGTCGTACACCTGCGCCAGTGATGCAAGCACCGCAGGCATGCGGGCTTGCAGCACACCCGGTTGCATCAGCAAGCCTGCTCCGCCGGCCCGGATCACCTGCACATTGGATTTCAGATCACGCACAATGACCTTGGCCACATCCGCCTGGCCTGACATCAACTCGCCCAATCCCGGACCATCGGCAAGCGCCATCAGGTCCTGCACGTTCGGGCGGGTGGAAGAAAGGTCAAGCACCATGGTCTTGAGCTTGCGCGCTGAGAGTTCACGGGCCAGTGCCACCGTGGCGAAGGCAGTATCATAGCTTCCGCCAATGCTGGTGAGCGCATAGGATTTGGTGCTGTTGCGGGCGATGTTTTCGGCAATTGCCGTCACCGCGCGCACCAGGGGTTCCGCCAGTTCCGGCACGGCGCTGACGTCTTCGAGTTGCACAAAGGCCTTGATCAGCTGGGGCACAAACGGGAACGTCGCCAGGACCTGCGGCACATTTTCGGCGGTTACCGCTTGCGGCGCAGCCGCCATGCCCCGGCGCAGGAGCGCGGCATCCTCGGCGGCAATCCCGATGTCGAGATCGGGAACCGGCACGGCGGCATTGCTCCGCGCCACATGGGCGGGCACCCGCTCGGGAACCGGTTCAGCCACACGCGCCGCCATTGCATTCATCCGGCCCGTCTGGCGGATCACTTCAAACAGGAATGCGAGGCCAAGGCCAAGCGCAAGCCCGGCAAGCGCGGTCAGCATCAGGGTCGGTCCGGGCTTCGGAAAGAATGGCATGGCTGCAGCGCTTGCCGTCTGGATGACACGGGCATAGCCCGGCTGCAGGTTTAGGTCCTGGCGCGCATTTGCATCGGCATAGCGGGCCAGCATGGTCTCAAGCAGCGTGCGGTCCGCGGCAGCCTCGCGCTCCAGTTCATTCAGCTTCACCTCGCTCTGCAAGGCTCCGCCCTCGCGCGATTTCAGTTCATCCAGGCTGCGGCGCAGGCTGTCGGCTCGCGCCTCGGCCACCTTCGCCTGCCCCTGCAGCGAATCCACAACCCTCAGGGCTTCCCGGCGCAACTGCTTCTCAACGCCTTCCAGTTCCCGCTGGGCTGCGATCATCTTGGGATGGCTGGGCAGATAGGTCGCCGAAAGCTCCGAGACCTTGCGCATCGACGTTGCCTGCTGTTCGCGCAGACGCTGGACAACGGCATTACCCAGAACCTCTGCGGAAGCATCCACCGATCCGACGCTCTCCAACATCGCCACAATTTCATCCGCCTTGGCGCGCGCTTCGGTGCTTGCCGCCTCTGCAAGGGTGATCTGTGAATTGAGTTCGGAGATTTCCTGCGTGCCAAGTGTCGCGGTCTGCCCTTTCAGCAATCCGGCTTCGGCGCGGTACTTCTCGACAGCGGCCTCCGACGCGGCAACCTTCTTGCGCAGGACGTCGATCTGCGCGGCGAGCCAGTCGCGGGCACGTGCATTCGGTCCTGAAAGGCTCTCGCGCGTCGACAGTACGAAGGTTTCAGACAGGGCGTTGGCAACCGCGGACGCTGTCTTGCCATCAAGCGCCTGATAGCGGACCACGATCACGTTCGACTGGGGAACCTGGTAGATGGCGGCGTTCTTGACAAGGTGCTCGACGGCACGCTGCTCCTTGTCCATCAGGCGGGGATCTGTGCCAAAGCCAATGGCCAGCATGGTCTTCTTCACCGTGCCCATGCCCTTGCGCAGCGGATCAAATTCACCCTGCCCCTCAAGCTGCAACTGTTTGACGACCCGGCGCGCCAGATCTTCCGACTTCAGCACCGAGACCTGCGAAGCTACGAACCTGTCGTCGATCTGGTCGGTGCGCTGCTCCTGCACATTGTTGGGACGGTCAAAAGGCGTCGCGAGGTTGGCAACGAGCAACTGGGCTTCGCTGGCGTACTGTGGGGCGTTGACGGCGAGGATCCCGAATCCCGCGACTGCACCGAGCGCAAGGCAGGAAGCGATCAGAACGGAACGGCGCAACATGCCGCGCGCGATGTCGGCGACACTCAGACTCGGGGCTGGCTGATAAGGCTGCTGCATATCGTCCCTGAAACTCAATTGAAACTCACTTCAGACTCATTCTCACGCGCATTAAATGCACGCGGGCTGGAACGCCGAAGGCACGCCACCCAGACTCCAGCAATCCGCGATTATGGTTTCCGTTCCCTTAACAATGGCGGTTTCCGGGGGGTCCGGGGTATTTCACGGGGATCCCGGCGCTTAAGCCATTGTTCACCATAAGTCCGTAAGCCTTGCAGCATCGCACGGGGTTCACGCTCCGCGCGCAGTTTGTGTGAATGTGGTGTCCGATGCGTATTCTGTTGCTCCTCCTCATGGCTGTTTCGCTCCAGGCCTGCGCCAGCACGTGGGAGACAGATGGCCCTGCCTCCCCTCCCGGCGGAACCGGCATCACGGCAGAGGACACACTCGCCGAAGGTCCAGATGCAGTTGCCTCCATCACGCAGCTTCCCCATCACAATGACGTGGGTGCGCTTCCTCCCTTCGCGACCCAGGGTCACGCCGCCGCCTACGAATTTGCCTCGGGCTACCGCGTCGGTGCTGGCGACCGCCTGAGCATCCGCGTCGCAGGTGAGACCGACCTCACCGGTGAATTCGTGGTGGATCCATCCGGCGTGCTCTCCATGCCCTATGTGCAGTCCGTGCCCGTGGCAGGCCTCACCAGTGGCGACATCGAACAGATCATCACAAAACGCCTGCGCGCTGGCTATCTCCGTGACCCCAAGGTCTCGGTTCAGCCCGTCAACCTGCGGCCCTTCTTCATCATGGGTGAAGTCACGACAGGCGGCTCCTTCCCCTATCAGGGCGGACTCACCGTGCAGCAGGCGATCGCCACGGCAGGCGGTTACAGCGCCCGCGCTGATCAAGGGCAGGTGCTCATCACCCGCCGCACCGCAAACGGCACAAAGACCTACAAGGTGCCTGTCACCACGCAGGTCTATCCCGGCGACATCGTCTTCGTGCGCGAACGCTGGTTCTGACCGGAGCGAGGCTGTGCGCATTCTCCACGTCTTCCGAAGCCCGGTGGGCGGCCTGTTCCGCCATGTCCGTGACCTGTCGCGCGGGCAGTCCCTGCAGGGCCACCACGTCGGCC
The DNA here is from genome assembly GCA_937870685.1 of uncultured Alphaproteobacteria bacterium. Taxonomy (GTDB): domain Bacteria; phylum Pseudomonadota; class Alphaproteobacteria; order Rhizobiales; family Aestuariivirgaceae; genus Aestuariivirga. The sequence continues at coordinate 16,295 of CALMZX010000077.1, read as the reverse complement.
TGTTCTGTGATTCCTCGACAGGCGGCGAAACGGCAGGAACATCCCTCGCCCACTGCCGGAACTGGTGCGCTGGAGGTGTCAGCACCGTTCCCATCTCGCGGCTGCCTTCGGTGTCAGACCTTGCGGTTGTCACCGAAGCGGGCCGGATTGCCAAGGCAGGCGCATTTGACATCATTCACGGCCATGGCGCGAAAGGCGGGCTGATTGCCCGCCTCGCGGCACGGCGGTTGGGCCTGCCCTCGGTCTACACGCCCCACGGCGGCAGCCTGCACTACCAATGGACCAGTCCCGCCGGAGCGCTTTTTCTCGCCACCGAGAAATTCCTCGGACGAATCGGTTCGGGCTTCGTGTTCGTGTGTGATTTCGAGAAACGGCTCTTCACTGCCAAGATCGGTTTGGCGGGCAAACCGTCCGTGATCGCCCACAATGGCTTGTGGCCGGAAGAATTCACGCCCGTCACGCCCCGGCCCGATGCGACTGACTTGCTGTTCGTCGGAGAAGTGCGCCACCTCAAGGGCATTGACCTGCTGATTGAAGCGCTCAAGCCATCACCACACCTCTCCCTGACCATTGTTGGCGATGGTCCGGAACTGGAAGACTACCGGTCTCTCGTCATCCGGTGCGGCCTTGCCGGGCGCATTCGCTTTGCCGGGCGCCTGCCCATCCGCGAGGCCTTCACGCTGGGGCAGATCATGGTCGTGCCGTCCCGCAATGAGTCATTCCCCTATGTGGTGCTGGAGGCCGCAGCCGCTGCCGTGCCGCTCATTGCCACCCGGGTGGGCGGCATTCCGGAGGTGTTGCCAGCAGACATGATGTGCAGTCCGGATGTGCCGTCAATCAGCGATGCCATCCTCCGGGCCGCCGCCGACATGACTGCCGCACGGGCAAGAGCTGGCGGTTTCTCACACAGTTTGCGCGAGCGTTTTTCGGTTGAAACCATGTCCCGCACTGTGACGGAATTCTACGCCACCCTGCAGCGTTAATCCTGCCCCCATGCGTTAATGATTGGCTAACCATGATGAACAGACGTGGTGAACAACCCCAGCGGAAGGCCTCCCTTTTGCTCCCCTGACCACTGAACGAAACTCCGTTTCAAAGTGGTACACGGCGATGAAACTGCAACCCGGACAGATCAGGTCGGCAACTCCGGTTGACCTCGAATCACTCAACTCCCCGCTTCCTCCTCCCTTTGAGGTGAATGATCCCGGTGCCGAGGCACCCTTCATTGCCCCGCGGGTGCTCATTGCAATCGTCCGCATCGCCGAGGCACTGGCCATTGCGGCGGCCGCGACGGCGCAGCTTGCCATCTACCCGGGCTTCTCCGCCGCCAATCCCGGTGTCTTCTATGCCGCCATCATCGGCAGCATGGTGCTGGGTGTTCCGCTTGCGGCACAGGTCATGGGGCTCTACCGGCTTGAACAGCTCCTCAATCCGCTGCGCGCCATGCCCGGCCTTGCCAGCATCTGGATCGGGCTCGTCGCAGCGCTGGCCATCAGCGTTCTGGCAACCAAGATGGGGCACAGCCTGTCCCGTGCCTGGTTCCTGGCCTGGGGCATAACGGGTTTCGCCTGGCTGATGGTCGGGCGCATGGCCATCGCCGCCGTGCTCCGTCATTTCAACGCCCGGGGCCAGTTGAACCGCCGCGCCATCATCGTGGGCGGCGGTGCCGGCGCGGACGCAGCCATCTCCGCGCTGCAGCACTCCCACGATACGGGCATAACACTGCTCGGCCTCTTCGATGACCGACAGGACCTGCGCAGCCCCGGTGAAACACGCGGACTGCGAAAACTCGGCAACATCGACGACCTGATCTCCTACGTCCGCAATTCGCGTGTCGATACGCTGATCGTCACACTGCCCACCACGGCGGAAGCGCGTCTCATGCAGATCGTCTCCCGCCTCTGGGTGCTGCCAGTGGATATCCGCCTCAGCGCCCATGACCAGAAACTGCGCTACCGCCCGCGCGCCTATTCCTACATCGGAAATCTCGCGTTGCTGGACCTCTTCGACAAGCCTTTGGGAGACTGGGGGCCGCTGCTCAAGGCCATCGAGGACCGTGTCATTGCCGGGCTCGCCCTGCTCCTGCTTTCACCCGTCATGGCACTGGTGGCACTGGCCGTGAAACTGGACAGCAAGGGCCCGGTGCTCTTCACCCAGAAGCGCTACGGCTTCAACAATGAACTGATCGAAGTCTACAAGTTCCGCTCCATGTACACCGACATGGCAGATGCGAACGCCAGCAAGCTTGTAACCAAGGGTGACCCCCGCGTCACCCGTGTCGGACGCTTTATCCGCAAGACAACGCTGGATGAACTTCCCCAACTCTTCAATGTGTTGAAAGGCGAACTTTCCCTCGTCGGTCCGCGCCCCCACGCCACCCGCGCCAGCGCCGCCGGAACCCTCTATGAAAACGCCGTCCAGGGCTATTTCGCCCGCCACAAGGTCAAGCCCGGCATGACAGGCTGGGCCCAGATCAACGGCTGGCGCGGCGAAACAGACACAGAAGAGAAGATTCAGGCCCGTGTGGAGCACGATCTCCACTACATCGAAAACTGGTCGTTAACCTTCGATCTTTACATATTGGCAAGAACTCCACTGGCTTTGCTCAACACCAAGAACGCATACTGACCATGTCCTCAACCCTCACCTCCGCTGCTCCGGCCCCCTTCGGCCTCACCGCAGCGAAGGTCAGGGCGGCACTGGTCAGCATGGTGTTCATCAGCTCGTTCTTCGTGAAGTTCGAGCCTGCCCCCAGCGACGTATTCTTCATGCTGGCCTTCGCCGCCTGTCTCACGGGTGGACTGCGGTTCTCGCCAGCCATCATGCCGCTCTTCTTCCTGCTGCTGCTCTACAATGTCTCCGTATTGGTCAGCTACACCTTGATCCCCTACGACCGGCTGGATTCCAAGGCCTTCATCATCGGCCTCGTTTACACCACCGCTTCCGGCGTCTTCTATGCCGCCTACATCAATGAAGACCCGGTGGCGCGCTACCGGCAGATCGCCCGGGCCTATTGGATCGGCGCCACCATCGGAGCGGCACTGGGACTGGCCAGCTACTTCAAGATTGAACCGCTCTATTCCGTGTTTCCGGATTTCGGCGGGCGTGCGCTGGGTGGCTACAAGGACCCCAACGTGTTTTCCACCTGGCTCGTCCTGCCCATGGTCACCATGCTGCAGGCCTTCGTGCTGGGAACCCTGCGCCTGCGCCCGCTGGCGATTGTGAGTTTCCTGATGATCTTCGCCGCGCTCTTTCTCGCTTTTTCGCGCGGCGCCTGGATCAACGCTCTGATGGCCTCTGCCATGACCATCGGCTTCACTTATCTGCTTTCACCCTCACGCCAGCTGCGTGGCCGCATCGCCTTTTCGGCCTTGCTGGGCATTGCCCTGCTCGCCGTCATCCTTGTCATCCTGCTCTCCATCCCGGCCACACGCGAACTTTTCCTCGACCGCTTCACGCTGGTGAAGGACTATGACGCAGGCGAAACCGGACGCTTCGGCAACCAGCTCAATGCCATTCCGAAACTCATGCAACTGCCTTTCGGCTTCGGGCCTTACCAGTTCGGCGCCATCTACAATCTCGCCCCCCACAACACCTTCCTCAATTCCTTCTCTTCCGGCGGCTGGGTTGGCGGTTTCGCCTTCATGCTCTTCGTCATCACCAGCATTGTCGTGGGCTTCCGCACAATCCTCATCCGCACCCCCTTCCAGCCCTATGCCATTCCGGTCTTCAGCTGCTTTGTGGCCGTGACATTCCAAGGCATCCAGATCGACACGGAACACTGGCGTCACCTTTATTGGATGACCGGATTGGTCTGGGGCTTCTTCGCGGCAAGCCTCGCCTATACGCACCGCCCAGCACTTCTGGCCGACATCGCCGAAGGGTGGAACCTGCCTGCACCGCGGCACGGCAGGCTGCAATGACCCTCAGGCAACTCAGGCATCGGCTGGCTGGCTCCAGCCTCGGCGCGCGCCTCTTTGGCAGTGGCGCCGCAGCCCTCATCATCAAGGTGGCGAGTGCCGGCACGAGCTATCTCATGCTCGTCGCCTTCGCCAACATGCTGCACGCCACCGAGTATGGCTACTTCGGCTATATCCTCAATCTCTCTGTGCTCCTGTCAGCCCTGTTCGGCCTCGGCCTTCCGACCCATGTCATGCGCTTCTGGCCTTTGCACATGGAGCGCGGCGAAGCCGCCAAGGCCCGTGGCCTCGTGGCGCTCAGCCTGCGCGCCCTGCTCGCTGCATCGCTCCTGCTCGCCCTCATCGGCGCGCTGTTGAGCTTTGCCAAACCCATGGCCGATACGCTGGGCTTCACCGAAGCCTGGCTGCTCACCGCGCTGCTGGCAGCCAGCTTTGCCTTCGGAGACTACTTCTCCGGTGCCTTGCGGGCGCAGGGAAACACGATCTGGGCGCTGGCCCCTCGTGACATAGGCTGGCGCGTCCTGGCCCCGGCCCTGGCCTTTGCGATACTGCTTTTCAGCGGTATCGCAACAGCCCGCACCGCCATCTACGCTTGCCTTGCCGTAATGTTGGTGGTCTGCGCCCTGCAACTTGGCAAACACCTGTCACTCACCCGCGCCCTCGCAGGTTCGGGACCAGTTTCAGAAGAGCGGTCGGCATGGCTGAAGCCACTCTTTCCCCTCTGGTTCTCGGGCGTGCTCTACGCCCTCATTCAGCAGTTTGACGTCATCGTCGTGGGCACGCTTCTGGGCGCCGAAAAGGCAGGCGCCTATTTTGCCGCGCAGAAAACTGCAAGCCTGCTGGGCCTCGCCATGATCGCGGGCGGCATGGTGGCCGCCCCCATGATGGCTGCAAGCTTCCACGCCGGACGCAAGGCCGAACTGCAACGCATCTGCCGCCTGCTCGCCATGGCCATCGCGGCAACGACTTTGGCGGGACTCGCTTTCCTCGCCCTCATGGGAAATCTCCTCCTCTCCATCTTCGATCCAGTCTATGTGGAGGCCTATGGCGTGCTCATGGTCCTCGGCCTAGGTTACACCGTCGATGCCATGGCAGGACCCTCCGCCTATCTCATGCAGATGACGAAACTGGAATGGACCTACCTGCGCGTGATGGCCGTGGTCTATGCCTTCGTCATCGCCTTGCAGCTCGTCTTCGTTCCGCGCTACGGCATGATCGCCGCGGCGGCAGCCACGGCCTGTGGCACCGTCATCTGGAACATTCTCGCCATTCACCTGTTGCGCCGGGAGATCGGCATCGATCCGTCAGTCCTCTCTCTGCTGCGCAAACCTCCGGAGTCCAAGCCCGTATCATGAATACCGCTGCACCAGACATGGCCGTCCTCATGCCGGTCTACAATCCGGGCCCGGAACTCGCGTTGACGCTCGACAGCATCCGCCGCCAGCAGGTGCCTTCGCGCCTCTATCTCGTTGATGACGGCAGCAAGACCAAGCCGGACTATCACGCCCTGCTCAAGGGCATGGACTACCGTCTCATCGAGTTGCCAAAGAACCAGGGCATCACCGGTGCGCTCAATGCCGGTCTCGCCGAAATCCTGAAGGGCAACTACTCTTACGTGGCGCGAGTCGACAATGGTGACATCAACACCGATGACCGCTTTGCCGCGCAGAAAGCCTATCTCGAAAGCCACCCCGGCCTATCGGTCATCAGCAGCCATGTGCGCTACGAGTATGAGGTCACCGGCCTCAAGATCGACGTCTTCAATCCCGAAACACCGGAAGAATGCGCCCGCCGCCTGCGCTACAACGCGCCGCTGACCCATGCTTCGATCATGTTCCGCATGGATTTCCTGCGCGCCTTCAAGATGTATTCAACCGCCTATCCGGCCGCCGAAGACCTCGCCATGGAATTCTGGGCGGACGCCAACGGCTACCGCATGGGCAACGTGCCACGGATACTCTACCGCACCATCGAGATGACTGAATCGATTTCCGGCGGTTCACGCAAGAAGCAGCTCAAAAGCCGCCTGCACCTGCAATGGGAATACGCCCGCTGGGGCAACCCGCACACCTGGGCGGGCATCGCCCGCACCCTCTTGCTGATGGTGGCGCCCATTGGCCTGTTGCGCCGGGTGAAATCCACCATCCGTGCAATCATGGGGAAGTGACTGGCAGGGGAAGGAAAATGGTCGGAGCGACTGGATTCGAACCAGCGACCCCTACCCCCCCAGAGTAGTGCGCTACCGGACTGCGCTACGCTCCGACTTGAGCCAGCGTCTAGCTTGCGCCCCGTAACTTGTCCACCGCAAATTCAGGCATGCCGCGCCAGCCAGAGCAGATCGGCGCGCCGCCCGCACAGCACATTCGCCTGATAGGCGAGGATCAACATCCAGCCCAATTCAGCGGCAATCACCGCATAACCGATCCCGAGAAGGCCGGGCATGGAGGCCAACAGCGCCGCCCCGCCGGCAAAAATCAGCAATGCCACCACACAGGGCCACGCCGTCCGCACCTGGAAGCCGCCGGTCGCCAGCAGGTTCTGGTTCATGCCGCTGAAGGCCCGGATCGCCTGACCCACCAGAAACAGCGACAGCAACTCCGCCCCCCGCTCGTAATGTTCGCCGAAGAACGAGAGCGCATACCGCCCAAGCAGCAGCGCGCCCAGCAAGGCCAGCAACGCCATGATCACGGTGATGCCATTGAGGCGCCACAGCACCTTGTTGGCCGCCGCATCATCCCGGCGCGCCATGGCCTCGCTGAAATCGGGCAGCACAAAAAGCTGCGCCGCCTGCAACACGAAGCCGGCAATCGCCGCCAGCCGCACCGTCACGCCCACCACGGCTGCGTCGTCCGGCGCGTACAGCAATCCAGCCCCCAGCATCACCACATCTGCGAAAGCGAATGAGACGATGCTCACCACCAGCAACGCCAGGCTGCGCGGCCGCATGGCCCTCGCATGGCCTGGCCGGTAGTCTCCCCAGTTGGAGAGATGCAGGTTCTGCCCTTCCATGAGCATGGCCTGCCCCAACGTCACGGCAACGACAAATATGAAGAAGGCCGCCAGCACGGCATGCACATTATGGCTGAGCCCCAGAACGATGAACACGGCGATGGCCAGCAGAAACAGGCCGGGGCGGATGATGAAGTCCGGCACATATGACAACGGAAACCAGCGCAGGCTGTTGGCCACCATGGAATTGTAGCGCATCAAACCCGAAAATGGCGCGGTCATCAGTCCCACCGCCAGCGCCAGCATCACATCACCCGGCAGCACCTTCATCTGCCACACCAGCAGCAGCAGCCCGGCAAGCCCCATGAACACCCACGCCATGTTCCGCAACACCAGTCCGTGGAAGGCCGCCACGCTGCGGCGTTCGCCCCGCGCCAGCAGCTTGGGCAGGTGCGTCGTCGCCAGTTGCGCCTCACCGCCGCTCATGATGAGTGACATGAAGGCCGCGGCACTCATTGCCATGAAGACATCAGTCACATGGGCGGGCAACAGCGCCCGCGCCAGAACCAGCTGTGTCAGCAGGCCGAGCCCTGCTCCCAGGAAACGCGCGCCCACGTAACCGGCGAGCGCAGATATCATTTTCTTGAGCGTCAATGACGCCTCCCCCGCTGATTCCCCCGGCACTCAGGAAGCGCGCTCAGGACGCGCGATCAACGCGTCGTCGGATCAAGCAGCTTGCGGGCGTCGGTCAGGTCACGCAGAGCGGCCTTCAGCGTGTCGGTCTGGCCGCCCGTGAGCTTGTGGATCACCTTCGGCGCTTCACCAATGGGCCGCGCCAGCGGCGCACGCCCCGGCGGCGGAGCTGTCCCCTTCACGATACGCGGCGCCGCTTTGGCCATTCCCGGCGGTGGGGCCTTCTCGGCGAGGATCTCAGGCTTGCGCGCCTTCGCCTCGCCACGTCCTATGGCGACGATAACTGCCGCGCCATCATCCTTGAAAATCTTCTGCACGCCACGGATGGTGTAGCCTTCACCGTAGAGCAGCACCCGGATGCCGCGCACCAGGTCAACATCCGCCGGACGGTAGTAGCGCCGTCCACCAGCCCGCTTCATGGGCTTGATCTGGGTGAAACGCGTTTCCCAGAACCGCAGCACATGCTGCGGAACGTTCAATTCGTCCGCCACCTCGCTGATGGTGCGGAAGGCGTCTGGTGATTTTTCCACGATAGGTTTCCTTGCCGTCGTCAGCTGTCGGTGTCGTCTTCGCCGGGCTCATGGCCGTTGATGATGTTCTTCATCACCTGGCTGGGCCGGAACACCAGCACGCGGCGTGGCGTGATCGGCACTTCTTCACCCGTTTTGGGGTTGCGCCCCATGCGCTCGCGTTTCGAACGCACCAGGAATGTGCCAAACGACGACAGCTTCACCGAGTTCCCGTCCACAAGGGCCTGGGATACGAGTTCCAGCACATCATTCACCATCTCGGCCGATTCCGCCCGGGACAAGCCGATGTCCCGGTGCACGACTTCAGCCAGATCGGCGCGCGTCAGAGTCTTGTTGCCCATGCGCTTCCCTCCCTCAGGAAGCAGCAAACTAGAGCGCTTTGCCCCCGTGGTCAATTGCCCGCCGGCGAATGAAGGCCGTTTCTCAAAGACTTAGAACAGGAAGTTAAAGCCGGGCGAGGACCGCCCCCCAGGTGAAACCGCCACCCATGGCTTCCATCAGCACAAGGTCGCCGGATTTGATTCGCCCGTCCTTCACGGCCACGTCAAAGGCCAGCGGAATGGACGCCGCCGAGGTATTGCCGTGGCGGTCAACCGTCAGCACGATCCGCTCCTCGGAAATGCCCAGCTTGCGGGCCGTTCCCTCAAGAATGCGGCGGTTGGCCTGGTGCGGAACAAACCAGTCGACGGACGTTGGCGTGATGCCCGCCTCATCCATGACCTCCTGCATCACCGAGGCGATGTTCACAACGGCGTGCTTGAACACTTCCTTGCCTTCCATGCGCAGGTGCCCCACCGTCTTGGTGGTGGAAGGTCCGCCATCCACATAGAGCTTGTCGTTGTAGCGGCCATCGGAGTGCAGCTTGCAGGCCAGAATGCCGCGTTCCCCGGGCTCCTTCTCCGCCGTCAGCACAAAAGCGCCGGCCCCATCCCCGAACAACACGCAGGTCGTCCGGTCAGACCAGTCAAGAATGCGGGAAAACGTCTCGGAGCCGATCACCAACGCCGCCTTCGCCTGTCCGGCCTTCAGCAACGCGTCTGCCGTGGTCAGGGCATAGACAAAGCCGGAGCACACGGCCTGCACGTCAAACGCCATGCCATGCCGGATGCCGAGATCAGCCTGAACGGAGGTCGCCGTCGCCGGAAAGGTCTGGTCCGGCGTGGAGGTGGCAAGAACAATGAGGTCAATCTCCTGCGCGTCCATCTTGGCCGCCGCCAGCGCCTCGCGCGCCGCGGCCACGGCCAGCGTGCGCGTGGTCTCGCCCTCACCCGCGATGTGGCGCGCGTGAATGCCGGTGCGCTCCACGATCCACTCGTGCGACGTGTCGACGACCTTGCTCAAGTCGTCATTGGTCATCACACGTTTCGGCAGGGCCGAGCCCACGCCACGGATCACGCTACGCACCATGATTCTCCTATTCCGCCGCTGTCGCCGCTGTCGCCGCAGGAGTGAGCAGCGCGTTCACCTGCGCCACGTCTTCCGAAATCTTGGCCACCAGGCCGTTTGCCACCATGTCGATGGCGACATCCACGGCGGTGGCGAAACCGAATGCATCCGTGCCGCCATGGCTCTTCACCACAATGCCGTTGAGGCCGAGGAACACCCCGCCATTGTGCTTGCGCGGATCAAGCCTGTCCTTGAAGGCGCGGAACGCGCCAGAGGCCAGCAGCGCGCCGATCTTCGCAACCAGTGTGCGCGTCAACGCCGTTTTGAGGAAGCTCGATATTTGCTTGGCCGTTCCTTCCGCCGCCTTGAGGGCCACGTTTCCGGTGAAGCCTTCCGTCACCACCACGTCCACCGTGCCCTTGCCGATGTCGTCACCTTCCACATAGCCATGATAGTGCAGCGGCAGGTTCAACTCGCGCAGCAGTCGGCCTGCTTCCTTCACCGACTCATTGCCCTTGATTTCTTCCACGCCAATGTTGAGCAGGCCAACCGTTGGCTGCTGCACGCCGAACAGGCAGCGCGCCATGGCCTCGCCCATCACGGCGAACTCCAGCAGCTGCCGCGCGTCGGCGCCAACCGTCGCTCCTACATCCAGCACCACGCTCTGGCCGCGCATCGTCGGCCACACGGCGGCGATAGCCGGACGTTGAATGCCTTCGACAGTGCGCAGGATGAACCGCGCCATCGCCATCAACGCCCCGGTGTTCCCGGCGGAAACCGCCGCTTGGGCCTCGCCCTGCCGCACCGCGTCGATGGCCTGCCACATGCTGCTCTTGCCGCGCCCGCGGCGCAGCGCCTGGCTGGGCTTGTCGTCCATTGCCACAGCCACGTCCGTGTGCCGCACCGTGGCAACCTTCTGCAGTTTCGGATGCTTCGCCAGCACCGGATTGATCTTCGCCTGGTCTCCGAACAGCAGAAAACTGAACCCGGGATGCCGTTCCGCCGCAAGCGCGGCACCCGGTATCACCATCTCTGGTCCCTGGTCGCCACCCATGGCGTCCAGTGCGATTGTCAGCGTTTCAGCCATTCCCTCTCACACGAATCAGAATTTCAGGCCTTACCCGGCACTGGCGGGCCAAAATAGAGGCTTGCCCGCCCGAAACAACCCTCAAATTTCATGGCTTTGGCACGCACCTCAGGGTTTGTCCTTTCCCTTGAGCACCGCAAACGGCGAGACCTTGGCCACCGGCCTCTCGTCCGCGGGCTCTTCGGAAGAGGCGAATGTTTCACCGGGCTTGCGCGGGTAAGGATCAAGTTCCAGTCCCAGTGTCTCGGTCACGACTTCCCCAAGGTCAATCACGCCGTCTGCGATCAGGTCGATGTCGGCATCTTCCCCGAGCCCTTCACCGCCGCCATGGCTGAGGAAATAGCGCTCGACAGCAAACCGCACCTCGCTGCGGAAGGTTTCGAGGCTGATCACCGATTCCTGTTCAACGTCGGCGATCACCTCTCCCGTGACCTTGTAGCCGCCGCCCCGCCAAGGCTTGACCAGAAGCACCGCGGACACGCCATGCACCGCAGGCAGAAGCAGGCGCTTGGCCAGTGCCGTGCACTCCTTGGCGTCGGCCTTGATCTTCTCGTGGCTGCCCAGCGGCGACACGCGCGCCACCTCGATGGGACGTGAAAACTCTGGCACTGGCTGCATCATGTGAACCTCACGTCTCCACCCATCAGGCGGCCTGTTTCCTGTGTCGCAAGCACTTTCCGCGCTGCCTGCACCCACGCTGCAAGCGCGCTGACATCCTGCTCAGGCGCATCCGGAAAGATGTTCCGCCGCAACGCATCTTCCAGACCCGCGCCGGACGACAGCGCTTCGGCATAGGCCTGCACCCGGCCATAGAAGGCCTCTGCCATCTTCCGCACCTTCTTGCCCACGGAAATGTCACCGACACCCATTTCCCGCAGAGACCGGTCCATGTCCTTGAAAAACGTGTCGGTGAGAACCTGCCGGAAATCCTCGACCGCAGGCCCCTCTCCCTTGAGGCGCTCCAGAACAAGAAACAGGTGCAGGGCGATCATGTCAAAACGCCCGTCCACCGTGTCGGGCACGGCCCACCGCGCATAAAAAACCTCCTGCCGCGCCGCAGCCACAATCCTCTCATAGAGAACCTGCGCCGCGTCAGGCCTGCGGGACAACCGGTTGAGAATGCGGCTCAGGAACATGTGCTTGTCCGGATCAGTCGTTTCGGGCAAGAGGTCGGGGAAATTGTGACAAGACAAGACATGCAGAATTCTTCGGGCAAGGCCACACGGCGGACCTTCATATGGCTGGGCGCGGCTGCCGCTGCAAGCCTTCTTGCGGCCTGCCAGCCCATGGTCAACCGCCGCGGCTATTATGCCAAGCCCGGCGCTCTCAACCAGGTGCGCGAAGGCCTGGCCAAGTCTGAGGTTGAAGCCATCATGGGCTCACCCTCCACCACGGCAAGCGTCAACCTGCAGGGCGACAGCTACTACTATATCTCCAGCGTCACCACCCAGCGCTCCTTCCTCGACCCGCAGGAGCAGACCCGCGAGATCATCGCCATCCGCTTCGACCGCAACGACCAGGTCACCAGCGTCGCCCAGTACGGCCTTGAAGACGGCCGCATCATCAATATGCTGGACCGCAAGACCCCTGTTGTGGGCCAGGAGTTCAGCATCATCAACGAACTGTTCCGCAGCAAGGGCGCGCCTGTCGGCAGCGTCATCCGCAACGCGCTCTGACCAGCCCTGCGATCCGTCGGGATTGACGGCCCTTCTGAGCTTTGCCAGCCTGTGGGCTGACAGGGAAACAGCAATATGGATTTGATCCTCACCGGGGGCCGCGTCATCGACCCCTCTCAGAATCTTGATGCCATAACCGAGGTGGGCTTTGCCAACGGCAAGGTCGCCAAAATCGGCAAGGCGCTGCCGCGTGCTCCCCACACGGATGTCCGCAACGTGGCGGGCCACATTGTCACGCCCGGCCTCATCGACATGCACACCCACGTCTATTGGGGCAGCACCTCGCTCAGCATCGATGCCGAAGATTTTGCCCGATCGAGCGGTGTCACCACGGCCATCGACACGGGCTCCGCCGGACCCGGCAATTTCGCTGGCTTCCGCAAGCATGTGATCGAGCGCTCGCAGACGCGCATCCTCGCCTACCTCCACATCTCCCACGCCGGCATTTATGCCTTCGGCCATGGCATCGAAGTCGGCGAGAGCGAGAACATGCGCCTGATGAACCCGGCGGCCGCGATCGAGGTTGTCGAGGCCAACCGCGACGTGATTGTCGGCATGAAGGTGCGCGTCGGGCGCTATTCCTCCGGAGATCAGGGCGCGGCCCCGCTCGACATTGCCTTGCAGGTCGCCGACCAGACTGGTGCGCCGCTGATGGCCCACATTGACGAGCCGCCCCCCTCCTATGATGATGTCGTCAACCGCCTCCGTCCCGGTGACGTCCTCACCCACTGCTTCCGCCCCTTCCCCAATGTGCCCTATTCCGGCCAGGGCAAGGTGAAGGCCTGCGTGGAGGCCGCCCGCAAACGCGGCGTCTTCTTCGATGTCGGCCACGGCGGCGGCTCCTTCGCCTTCAAGACGGCGCGCACCATGCTCGCCAATGGCTTCCTGCCGGACACCATATCCTCGGACGTGCATGTTCTCTGCATCAACGGCCCCGCCTTCGACCAGGTCACGACGCTTTCCAAGTTCCTCTGCCTCGGCATGAACCTCAACGAGGTCATCGCCGCCTCGACTTGCAACGCTGCCTATGCCCTCAAACGCCCCGAACTGGGCTCGCTCAAGCCGGGCTCCGTTGGAGACGCGACCATCCTCTCCCTCGACGAAGGCCGTTTCGACTATGTTGATGTCGTGGGCGAACACCTGATTGGTGACCGAAAGCTGAACAGCCGTGGTGTTGTGGTCGCGGGCAAGTGGTGGCACGGCGGCTGACGGAACCACAACCCGCCGTTCAGTCTGCATTCATGCGGCCAGGGGCAAACTTCTTGGCAAGTTCCCGCTTTTCCTTTCCAGGAGGTCATCATGATCAAACGCGTCGCGCTTGCCGCATTCGTCGCAGCTATCGCCACACCCGCCATCGCCTCCGCCTTCTGGGCTGGCACGGTCATCAATGTCGCCAGGAACGACGTGCTGAACCTGCGCAAATGGCCTGCCTCGAACTCGCGGATCGTCTTTGTCTACGACGATGGCGATAGGATTTCCCTCACCGGGCGCTGCAAGAACACCACCACGAACCTGTCCTTCCGCATTGATGCAGGCGGTTCCGCCAACTGGAAATATTCGAAGATGCGCAAGCCCAATGTCTGGTGCCAGGCCATGTCTCCCACCGGCAAGCTGGGCTGGGTGCGCGGCAAATTTGTCTGGCCGGAGTGATCCGGCCAGATATTCAACTCCCGCTCAGAACGCAATGTTCGCGCCCACCCGTAGGATGCTGACGCTGTTCTCGAAGGAATAGTCCTCGGCATTGGTGCTCTGGCCGCTGACCTCGCCAAAATCCATGTGCAGGAATTCCGCCTTCAGCGTCCACGCCTCGTTCATGGCGTATTCCGCACCAAAGCCCACGGCGAACCCGGCCCGCATGCCGTTTTCCATCGCCGTCTCACCTGGCGTATTGCCGATGGAGGTGTCGTCGATGTTGGCGAGTGCCAGCCCCGCCGTCGCATAGGCCAGCAGGTCTTCGCTCACCAGATAGCCCGCGCGCCCGCGCAGCGTGCCGAACAGCGGCCCGAAATTGCTGCTCCACACATGGCCGTCGAACACGGTCGTGGCACCCTGGCTGACATTCATGATGCCGAGATCGGCTTCCACACCCGCCACAATGCTGCGGCCCAGACGCCAGTTGTACCCGGCGCTTACGGCGGCCAGTCCGCCCGCCGGTTCCAGTTCGGCAACGCCATGGTCGCCAGCCCGGTCATAATGCTGGGTGGATGATCCCCAGCCACCACCAAGGCTCGCGCCCACATAAAGCCCCTGCCAGGCAAAGTCGCCAGAAGCGCTTGCAGGCACAATCGCCATGCCCGGCCCGTCATCCTTCAACACGCGGTTCACGCTTTCCGCCTGAACCCCGCCTGCACACACAACACACATGGCAAAACCGGCTGCCAGCCCGCTTACACACTTTCTCACGGCATACCCTCGACTCAAACAAGAGCCGTCCCTTCGCCGTCATCCCTGTGTCGTGCCAAAATGGGACAAAGCCGGGGCACGATTGCGGCCTTCCCGCCGCGCAAATGGGGCGATTGCAAGAAGGTGTAAGAAGCAAGGATACCGTTCCCGAGACGAAAAAGCCGGAACGTCACCCGTCCCGGCCCCCTCCGGCCTGTCGGCCACCTCCCTCAGCAGAGCTGAGGGAGGGTATTTGACGAAGACTTCCTTGGAACAGTGAGGAAGGTCTTTCAACTACGCTCCCTCAGCTTCGCTGGGGGAGCTGTCACGAAGTGACTGAGGGGGTCCCTTTGCCGAACAATGCTCTGCCAACACCGCCCCAAGCTTACATTTCTTAGTTCTTAGTTCTCAGTTATCTATCATCGATCTGTACTCGGGCTGTACGAGTTTCTGAAGCAGCGCCGTCGTGAAATCACATCCATATATCGGTTGTATGTATCCTCCAATCGAATAAGGGCCAAATGTCAAACGAGCACCAGACTTGCTGAACTCCCAAGAACCAAGGTCTCTAACAAGAAAGCGAAGATTATCACTCTCACCTTCTTCAAAGTCTAACGGCGCGTCAGCTTGGGCCAAACATACCGGAAAAAGAATGTCGAGAGCACCTTTCCGAAACACGTCCTCAAACTCAAGTTTCTTGCCCGTAATTCTGTCGAGGTAGATCGCATCAAAACTCGATTGGCCATGTGCCCCACCCCAGTAGGCGCCCTCTTCCCTGACGGCCCCAAGAATTTTATCGCTCGCAAACAACAGCCGCACCTTGGTGCTCTCGAATTGGTTCTCAGAAGTGAGGTCAACGCCTTCGTCAGGACCGTGCCAATCACCGATCCATTGATTAAATGCGATCTCGCCTGCAGATTGAGTGTTGTCGAATGTCAGCACTTCAAGTGAAACATAGGCGTCTTTCGCAGTGCCTACTTCTGCCTTGACTTGTGGTGTTGGCAAAGGGGATCGCGCATTCCCAAGCCTCGGTTCACCATTCAGGTATGCCACGCGCGCTTCGATTGCTTCTGCGATGCACACTTCATGCGCACGACAGTTCTGCAAGACCTGCTGATTCCAAATCCTTTGGGCCGTCGGGAGCGAATTCTTGGTTTCCGATTTCGATTTTTGAAGAACTGCCGAATAAACCCGGTTCAAATCGGCATCCTTCGCCAACAGTGCCGGACTGGCACAGATTGCCTTCTCGACATCCGTCGCGGCCTTTTTGCAGTCAATAGCGAACGCGGGCGCATCGAAGATAAACGGGAAGAAAATCAGGGCGCAAAGTCTTTTCATGCGGTGCAGTTAGCACGCAGCCAAGTTTCGCTACCAACGTCAAGTTCAGCCAGTTTCAGCAATGAACCGGAAATGTTTGCCGAGAACCAGAATACAAAAAAAGCCGGAGCAGTCACCTGCACCGGCCTTCAAACGTCTCACACCGAATCTGACGCCTCCACCCAACCCTCGCCCTTCCCTGTTAGGGAAGGGAAAGTCCGTCCCCATTTCCCCTCCCTAAAAGGGAGGGGTCAGGGGTGGGTGGAGGCCGCGAGGTCAGTTCCTTAGTGTCCCGCCAACCCCGCCAACAGCAGCAGTGCCAGGAAAAACGCGCCATGGGCAATCTGCGCAATCC
>CALMZX010000076.1 GCA_937870685.1 uncultured Alphaproteobacteria bacterium | reverse complement strand
GTGGCTCGAGGACATCCGCAAGGAGAAGCCGCATCAGCTCTCCGACGAGATCGAACGGCTCTTCCACGAGAAATACGTGACCGGCGCGGCGGCCTGGACGCGGCTCTTCGACGAGACGGTGGCGGCGATGCGCTTCCGCATCGGTGACGAGGAGTTGACGCTCGAGCCGACGCTCGCCCGTCTCCAGGATGGCGACGAGGCCCGGCGCCGGGCGGCGGCGGAGGCGCTGGCGGTCGGCTTCAAGGCCAATCTGCGCACCTTCACGCTGATCATGAACACGCTCGCCAAGGACAAGGAGATCTCCGACACTTGGCACAAGTTCGAGGATTTCGCCGACGCGCGGCATCTCTCCAACCGGGTCGAGCCGGAGGTCGTCGCGGCCTTGGTGGAGGCGGCGCGGGCCGCCTTCCCGAAGCTGTCGCATCGCTACTACGCGCTGAAGGCGAAGTGGCTCGGCAAGACGCAGCTCGAGCATTGGGACCGCAACGCGCCGCTGGCCACCGCGCCGTCGCGGGCGATCCCGTGGGACGAGGCGGTTTCGACCGTGCTCTCGGCCTATGGGCGGTTCTCGCCGGAGCTTTCGGCACTGGGAAAACGCTTCTTCGACAATCCGTGGATCGACGCGCCGACCCGGCCGGGCAAGGCGCCGGGCGCCTTCGCCCATCCGACGGTGCCGTCGGCGCATCCCTATCTGCTGGTCAACTACATGGGCAAGGTGCGCGACGTGATGACGCTCGCCCATGAGCTCGGCCACGGCGTGCATCAGGTGCTGGCCGCGCCGAACGGCGCGCTGATGGCGCCGACGCCGCTGACGCTCGCCGAGACGGCCTCGGTCTTCGGCGAGATGCTGACCTTCCGGGCGCTGCTGGCGGATGCGAAGTCGGTCGCCGAGAAGCGGGCGATGCTCGCCTCCAAGGTCGAGGACATGATCAACACGGTGGTGCGCCAGATCGCCTTCTACACCTTCGAGCGCAAGGTCCACAGCGCCCGCAAGGAGGGTGAACTGACGCCGGACCAGCTCAATGACATCTGGATGAGCGTGCAGGCCGAAAGCCTGGGCGACGCCATTGAATTCGGACCGGGCTATGAAGTGTTCTGGGCCTACATCCCCCACTTCATCCACTCACCTTTCTACGTCTACGCCTATGCCTTCGGTGATTGCCTCGTGAACTCGCTCTATGCGCGCTACCAGGAGAGCGGCGCGGGCTTCCAGGACAAGTATTTCGCGCTGCTCAGGGCCGGCGGCACCAAGCACCACTCCGAACTGCTGAAACCCTTCGGCCTCGACGCCACCGACCCCGCCTTCTGGCAAAAGGGCCTCGGCGTGATTTCCGGCATGATCGATGAACTGGAAAAAATGGGCTGATATGGCAAGGCGCTCAATCAGGAGTTGCGTTTTCCGCCATTGCCTGTTGCCCAACGGCAACCGGTAGCAAGTCTGGCGACATTTCACGCGGAGATTGCTTGCACCCTTCCGCCCAGGATCGCTAGCGTTGCGTCATAACAAATCAAAAAATTGATTCCTCAACAGGTGGTATGATGAAGATTTCAGGCGTTGTGTCGGGGTTTGCCTTTGCGTTGCTGATGACCTTGCCCGCCTGGTCTGCAGATGTTGTTGCGCCTGATCTCTGTGCGGTTTCGGGCGTCAACGGCAAGCTCGCCTTTGAAGGCGGCGCCTGGGACGCCAACGGTTTCAACAACGAGGAACTGATCCAGGGCATCGGCTCGCTCAGCATGCCGCTGGGCTGCATGTTCGGCCTGCAGCTGGATGCCGGTGCCGGTGAATTCGGCGATGCCAATTCGGTTGGCGTTGGCGGCCACCTCTTCATGCGTGATCCCAACAGCTATCTCTTTGGCGTGCACGCCACCTATGAAGACTGGAGCTTCAACGCCCCGGCACTTGATGTGGAATCCGTCAAGATCGGCGCTGAAGCCGAACTCTATCTCGGCAATGTCAGCCTCGAAGCCTGGGCAGGCGTTGAGGACACCAACCGCACCAGCTCTGATTTCTTCGGCAAGCTCACCGCCGCCTTCTACGTGACCGATGACCTGCGCCTCGCCGCTGGCGTGCGCCACTCGAACGACGTCACCTCCGGTGTGATCGGTGCCGAATGGCAGATGCCGGACATGCCGCTGGCACTCACCGCCGATGCCGAATTTGGCGAGAACGACTATCAGGCCTTCTCGATCGGTGCGAAGTTCTACTTCGGCGCCGAGCAGAAGTCCCTCATCAACCGCCACCGTCAGGACGACCCCGATGACGGCCTGTTCGACTTCATCGGCGGCGCGGCTGGTGCAGCCTCAGTACCTGGCGGCGGCGGGCCGCCGGCCATGAACTGCGAGAACCTTGAGGTGGAAGACCCCTTCTGCGAACCTGAGCTACCCCCGCGCGACTGATTGGGATTGACCGGACGATCCGGAAACCGGGAGCAGCGGCGGGCCTCCGCGAGCTGACTGGCCGAACCCGTGAAGGCGAGACCTGCGCCAAATCGCGCTGGCTTTGCAGCCTTGCGCGCCCTTCGGCCCTTGGCTAAAGCCATGTTCATCAGTCCTAGCCATTTGATTTGAGGGAACCAGCATGGCCGACCATTCACCCACCCACACGCCCCGCGGGCTTCAGGACCACAAGGAGACCTATGAGGGCTTCCTCACCGGTTCCGTGGCACTAGGCATGATCTGCGGCTTCATCCTGGTGGCGCTCGTTGCCTTCCGCTTCATGGATTACCTGAATGTGCTCACCGGCTTCGGTGGCCTCATTCTCGGCACACTCGCCACGCTGATCGACGCCCGCGCCGGCGGCAAGTGGTACCTCTCCGGGGGCCTGCTTGTGCTCTACGGGCTGTTCGTGGCCATCAACCTCTGATCCGGACGCATCATGAAAATCGCGATTCCCTCTGAAACGCAGCCGGGGGAGTCGCGTGTCGCGGCCTCGCCAGACGCGGTGAAGGCCTACATCAAGAAGGGCGCCAAGGTGGCCGTGCAGTCTGGCGCCGGCCTAGGCTCAAACATTTCCGATGCCGACTACAAGGCCGCAGGTGCGGACATTGTGAAGGGCGAGGCCGTGGTGAAGGACGCCGACCTGGTGCTCACCATCCGCCGCCCCGGCGACAAGCTGCTCAAGGCCATGAAGAAAGGCGTCATCATCGCCGGCGGCCTTGAACCCTATGGTGAGCGCAAGGCGCTTGAAGCCTTTGCCAAATCCGGCGTCACCGCCTTTGCCATGGAACTGATGCCGCGCATCACCCGTGCGCAGGCCATGGACATTCTCTCCTCCCAGGCCAACCTTGCAGGCTACAAGGCGGTGATTGACGCCGCCGCGCAGTTTGGCCGCGCCTTCCCGATGATGATGACAGCGGCAGGCACCGTGCCCGCCGCCAAGGTCTTCATCATGGGTGTGGGTGTTGCGGGCCTTCAGGCCATCGCCACGGCGCGCCGTCTCGGTGCCATCGTCTCCGCCACCGACGTGCGCAAGGCCACGGAAGAACAGGTGAAGTCGCTCGGCGCCAAGTTTGTCTATGTCGATCTCGCCGAAGCAGCGACCGCCGCAGGCTATGCCCGCGAACTGACGGCGGAAGAAAAAGCCAAGCAGGCCGAACTGGTCGCCGGCCATGTGAAGGGTCAGGACATCGTCATCACCACGGCCCTCATTCCCGGACGCCCCGCACCCACGCTCATCACCAGGGAAATGGTGGAGAGCATGAAACCGGGCTCCGTGATCATCGACCTCGCCGTTGAGCGTGGCGGCAACTGCCCGCTCTCCAAGCCTGACCAGATCGTCGAGCACAAGGGCGTGAAGATCGTCGGCACGGTGAACCTCGCGGGCAAGCTCGCAGGCAACGCCACGCCGCTCTTTGCCAAGAACATCGCCAACTTCCTTGATCTCATGATCCAGAAAGATGGCACGCTGAAGATCGACGAAGCGGACGAATGCATCTCCGGCACCATGATCGCCAAGGGCGGCAAGCTGGTGCACAGGATCTACGGGGACGCGAAATGACGCGGCGCCCGTTTTTCCCTCCCCCCTGTGGGGAGGGATCAAGGGTGGGGGTCGCTCCGAACCTTGACCAGGTGAACTGGTCAAATCTGCGCCACCACCAGACCCCCACCCCGGCCCTCCCCACAAGGGGGAGGGAGAAGGACGCCTAATGGAACAGATCGCACATTCAATCGACCCCTTCATTTCGCTGCTCGGCATTTTCGTGCTGGCGGTGTTCGTGGGTTACTACGTGGTGTGGAACGTGACACCCGCCCTGCACACGCCGCTGATGAGCGTGACCAACGCCATCTCCTCGGTGATCGTGGTCGGAGCACTTCTGGCCGTCGGCGCTGGGGCCATTGCCTCCGGTTCCACACTGGCCATGGTCTTCGGTTTCATCGCGCTGGTGCTGGCCTCCATCAACATTTTCGGCGGCTTCATGGTCACCTCGCGCATGCTCGCCATGTACAAGAAGAAAGAGAAGTAAGATGAGCGCCAACCTCGCAGCCCTTCTCTATCTCGTCGCGGGCGCCCTCTTCATCATGGCGCTGCGCGGGCTCTCGTCGCCCGCCTCGTCACGTCAGGGCAACATGTTCGGCATGATCGGCATGACCATCGCCGTGCTGACGACGCTTGCACTGGCAAAGCCCGTGGGCCTTCTGCCTTGGGTGCTGATCGTGGGCGGCCTCGCCATCGGGGCCGTTGTCGGCGGTATCACCGCCAAGCGCATTCCCATGACTGCCATGCCGCAACTTGTGGCCGCCTTCCACTCGCTCGTCGGCCTTGCCGCCGTCTTCGTGGCGGCAGCCGCCTACTACGCGCCGGATGCCTTCGGCATAGTCAGCGATGGCGAAATCCACAAGCAGAGCCTCATCGAAATGTCGCTCGGTGCGGCCATCGGCGCCATCACCTTCACCGGCTCCGTCATCGCCTTCCTCAAGCTGGATGGCCGCATGTCAGGTGCGCCCATCCTGCTGCCCGCCCGCCATGTCATCAACATCGCACTTGCGGTGGCGCTGCTGGCGGCCGTCGTGATGTTCTACCAGTCGCCGGCCGACATCTGGTTCTGGGCCATTGTCGTCATCAGCTTCGTGTTGGGCTTCCTGCTCATCATCCCCATCGGCGGCGCCGACATGCCCGTCGTGGTCTCGATGCTGAATTCCTATTCCGGCTGGGCCGCCGCAGGCATCGGCTTCACGCTCGCCAACACAGCGCTGATCATCACCGGCGCGCTGGTGGGCTCGTCGGGTGCCATTCTCTCCTACATCATGTGCAAGGGCATGAACCGCAGCTTCATCTCGGTCATCCTCGGCGGTTTCGGCGGCGAAAGCGCTGGCCCCGCCGCCAAGGGGGATGCAAAGCCGGTGAAGCAAGGCTCTGCCGACGATGCCGCCTTCATGATGAAGAACGCCGAAACCGTGATCATCGTGCCGGGCTACGGCATGGCCGTGGCCCAGGCCCAGCACGCGCTCCGCGAAATGGCCGATCACCTGAAGAAGTCCGGCGTCACGGTGAAGTATGCCATTCATCCGGTGGCAGGCCGCATGCCCGGCCACATGAACGTGCTGCTCGCCGAAGCCAACGTGCCCTATGATGAGGTCTTCGAACTGGAAGACATCAACAGCGAGTTTGCCCAGGCCGACATTGCCTTCGTGATTGGTGCCAACGACGTCACCAACCCCGCCGCCAAGGAAGACCCGGCCTCGCCGATCTACGGCATGCCGGTGCTGGAGGTGTGGAAGGCCAAGACCGTGATGTTCATCAAGCGCGGCATGTCCTCCGGCTACGCCGGCATCGACAACGGCCTGTTCTGGCGCGACAACACGCTGATGCTCTTCGGCGACGCCAAGAAGATGACCGAGGAAATCAACAAGGCGCTGGGGTGAGGCGGTTGCTCGGATATCAGAGTTTGGTGGGCCAATAGTAAGTGACTTCACTGATTGGATGGATGTGCTCGCTGTTTCGCGCGGCGATGTCGGTCCAATGATTGCAAAGCGCCTCACGGGTAGCCCACGCAGACAAAATGGCGTCGAACTCATCTTCCGAAAGGGATGTACCAAGAATCTTGAGTGCCGAGGTTTCGGCTAGCCACTGCCGCGCAGGAGACATGTCTCCACGTGGGTAAGGCAGTCCTGAAAGCGCATGAAAAATCACTTTGGGGTGTGTTTCGTTCAGCAGGACGTTTGGCCACACTTCTCTCAATTTGATGCCAAGACCGACTCCGCCGATGGTCATGGCGCCATAGAGACTGTTGGGTGCCATGACACTGCCGGAGACCTCGGGGTATGTCTTCCGAAGGTGCTTGTCCGCCTCCCGCATGCCGCTTGTGCCAGTCGCCCAATGCAGGATCGTGTCAACGCCTGCTGCAACTGGAACGCGTCCAGTCGAAGCCATCATTGACCACTCCAAGGCTTCCCGAATGCTGCTCACGGTGCCGAACGAAACACTCTCGTCCGCAATTGCGGCAACGCCGAACCGACGATACCCTCCGGGGTCAAATCCGAGAAAAAGCCCCTGCTGACCCGCAAAAACAGTGTCCGAGTTCAAGCTGCAATCTTTCGCGCTGACTTGATCAGAACATCAGCAGGGATGCCCAATTCATCGTGAAGCTTTCGGATCATAGCGACAGAGAGTTGGCGCTTTCCCGAAAGCACTTCCGCAATGCGTCCGCGGCTACCGATGACCGATTCCAGGTCTTTGCGCGTGAGGCCCTGTTGTTCCATGCGGAACTTGATGGCCTCCACGGGCGTGGGGGCCTCGATCGGGAAGTGTTCGCGTTCATAGGCGTCAATCAACGTTGCCAGCACGTCCAGACGGTCCCCCTTGGCCGTGCCTGCGGAGGCACCCCACAGGCGTTCAACTTCGGCCATTGCACGCTCGTAGTCGCCTTGCGAGCGGATGGGTTTGATATCAGCCATTGTATGCAATCTCCCTGACATTGATCTTGTCATAATCCTTGTGCGAGCCGATCCACTTGATGAAGACGATGGCCTTCTCGAAGTCGATGGCCGCGACCAGCCTGTAATCGTTGCCCTTGATGTTGAAGACAACGCGGTCCGCTGACACCACGCTCGCGGAAGAATAAAGTGCCTTGATGTCAGCCATGGTTGTCCATCTGGCCTTGCTCGCTTCCGCGAACCAGGCAGACAGGGCGGCCTTGACTGCGGCGTGATCAGCCGAACGCCGCCTGCTTTCGATGAATGCGACAAGCGTGCGGCGGGCGATGATGCGCATTGCGGATGACTAGCATGATCCCGTTTTGGGATCAAGCCTGTGGGCCAACCTTTGCCTTCTTTCGCGTACAACGTACTCCTCCAATCCTGCAGGAGGCCGTTCATGCGTGTGCTGTCCGTCATTGCCTGTTTCTGCGGTGTGTTCTTCCTCACCGCACCTGCCCGTGCCGAAGCTGTCGATCTTGAACTCGTCCTCCTTGCCGATGCCTCCGGTTCCATTGGCAATGACGAGATCCGCTACCAGCGTCAGGGCTATGCCGATGCGCTGGTGGACCCGGACACGCTGGATGCCATCAGCTTCACGGGCCACCACCAGAAGATCGCCGTCACCTACATTGAATGGGGCCAATGGGACTCGCAGGTGACCGTGGTGCCGTGGACCGTGATCGCGAACGCCGCCGACGCGCAAGCCTTCAACACCGCGCTGCTGGCCGCACCCCGCACGGCGCGCGGGCGCAACTCCATCGGCAATGCACTGCTCGCCGCGGCCTCTGCCATCACCGGCAATGAACATGAGGGCACCCGCAAGGTGATCGATCTCTCGGCCGACAGTGTGAACAGTTGGGGCGGCAGGACACTGGCCGAGGCGCGCCTGCAGGTTCTGTCGCAAGGCATCAGCATCAACGGGCTGGCCGTGCTCTGCCGCCGCTGCGCCAGCGGCAGGCCCGTGTCCTATGACCTCGAAAAGGCCTTTGAGGACGTGGTGATCGGCGGCACCGGCAGCTTCGTGGTTTCGGCCGATGAACCCGCCAACTTCGCGCTGGCCGTGAAACGCAAGCTCATCCTCGAAATCGCCGCCCTGACGCCGGAAACAGAGGTGGCGGACGGCGGCGGCGAGGCCTTCGCGCGGCCGTCAGAGTGAGCGGAGAAATCGCACCAACGCGTCCCTGTCGGCCCCGGGCAGGGTGCGGAAGGCTTCCCTCGCGCTCTCCGCCTCGCCGCCGTGCCAGAGGATGGCCTCGGCGAAGCCGCGTGCCCGCCCGTCGTGCAACAGCAGGTCATGGCCGTTCACATGCGGCACAAGCCCGAGTCCCCACAGCGGCGGCGTGCGCCATTCCCGCCCGCTGGCTTCGAATTCGGGGCGGTTGTCGGCAAGGCCATCGCCCATGTCATGGAGCAAAAGATCCGTGAACGGATGAAAGGTCTGCCGCGCCACTTCCGGCAGTTCGGCAGCGCCCGTCTGCAGCGTGGGCAGATGGCAGCTGGCGCAGCCGATGGCGCGGAACAGCTCGGCACCATGCGTGACATCCGCGGAGTCCGCATCCCGTTGCGCCGGCACGGCGAGGGACTGCGTGTAGAGCGTGAGCTTTGCGAGGAATGACGGACCAAGTTCCGGCGCGCCACCGGTGATCGCGGCAGCGCAGGCGGCCTGCGCCGCGTCACAGTTTTCTTGGCCGTGCAGGACCGACGTGAGGCCGATGTCGCCGATGGCTGCACCGGCATTCTGGTTCATGAGCGTCGGTTGCCCCGCCTTCCAGCCGAAGCGTCCGGCGGCCATCTTTCCCGTGGCTGAGTCCCACACGCGGTTGAGCTTCCCCGAAATGCCGTCGGCATCCCTGTCATCCGGGTCCGCCAGTGCTGCCAGCGTGGCTTCGGGCACGGCTTCAAGCAGACCAAGCCCGATCATGTGGGGCGCGACGCGCGGAGACATCATCACATCCGGTGGCAACAGCCCATAGCCTGGCTGTTCAATCCGCAGCTGGGGGCGGCGCAACACATAGGCTTCGCCATCGCCGTATTCACCTGGCACGTCCTGATAGCTGATGGCCGCACGGCCCTCAGGCGGCACGCCGGGATTGCCGCGTTCGCTCAACTGGTCGCCATAGCCCGGAACGGGGCGCGGGCCCCCATGCGCGTTCACGCCTGGAATGCTGAGGCGGACCAGCATGGAACCCATGGGGCCTGTTCCGCTCTCCGACGGGCGGCCACGGCCATCCTTGGTGTGGCAGCCCGCGCAGGAGACGCGGTTGAAGAGGGGGCCCAGACCATCGAAGGCCTTGACCGAGGCCGGAGCCTCCACCCAGTTGGTGTTGAACAGGCGGTTGCCAAAGGAGAAGTCTCGCTGGTGCTTGCGCGGCGCGTTGGGTGCCTGAAACGAGAAGGCGTTCTGCGCCACGAGAGGTCGTGTCGTGTCGCCGCCAAGGTTGGCCGAGACCGGACTGGCCAGAAGCCTGTCCCGCGGACTTTCCTCTGACGCCTCGACGCGCAGCGCCAGCAGGCTGACAACGGTCAGGGAAATCGCGAGGGCAACGGCTGGCAGGTGGCGCATGGCATCAACCCGACGGGATGAGCACCAGCACACCGAGGTTGCCGCCCACCTTCTTCAGGCCATCGGCCAAGGCCTGCAGGGACTGCACCGCATTTTCTGCAGCCTTCCGTTCCGGAGAACCGGGGCCGGCGCGCAGCACCGCATCCCACGGATCGCCCAAGGCAGCGATGCTGGCTTGTGCCTCACTCAAGAGGCCGTCCACGTCTCCCGCCAGTGCCGCGTCGCGCGATGCCACCAGCTTGCCCAGTCCGGCGGCACTCCACACCTGGCGGATGCCGCCGAGGTCATGGACGAAGTCCTGCTTCGTCGTGTCGGAGAAACACGAGTGCTCGTCCTCCTGGTCGCCGGAATCCAGCGCCACGGCCAACCTCTCGGACATGAATTCAAAGCCGGCGAGGATGGCAAGGCCATTCACTATCCGGCCAATGGCCTCGCGCTGGTCGAGCTTTTCGAACGTGTCGCGGTAGTTGCCGGAAACGCCCGGCGCCCAGGCCTGCTCCAGTGCCTGCAGGTCACCCACCAGCTTTTCGGACACCGCCTTGAGGTAGGCGCGGCGGCGGTCATTGCTGGTCTGGCCCGCCATATAATCTGTGTACGGACGGTTTCCCGGGCCAGTCTCCGAAAGGTCCTGGCCCCACAGCAGGAACTCGATGGCGTGCCAGCCCGTGGTGACATCCGCCTCGTCGGATTTCTGGTTGCTGGCCGCGAGCGCCTCTGCCGTCAGCGGCGATGTGCCATCATTGACCAGGCCGGAACCGGGTTTGCCTTCCACGTAGTCGATGTAGGCTTCGTTCATCGGCCAGGCGTTGATCTCGCCCTCGATGGCCTCGATCGGGCCGTCATAGAAACGGAAGGCCTCGGTGCGCAGATAGGAGGGGCGTGCCGCCACCCAGGCCGCGCGGGCCGCGGCGAGGCTGGTCTCGGAGGGTGCATCCAGCAGCGCGTCAATGGCGGCGGTCATGCTGTCTGCGTCCACCTTGGCTTTCGCGTAACTTGCGTGGACGTGGCTGGCGTAGGCGGCAATGGCTTCCTTGCCGTCATAGGCAAAGGCATTCGGATCAGTGGACTGAAGCCGGTAGCTGGTGACAGCCTCGCCACCGCCCTCGCCACCTTCGCCATCCGACAGGATGAGCGCGGGGTTGCTGAAGGCCTGCACCTTGCCTGCTGGCGTTGCCTGCGTCAGCTGCGCCGTTCCAATCAGCGCCAAACCCAGACCCGTCCATGTTTTCAGTATATTCGCCATTGCTTTCCCTCAATCCGAGTAATATTGTCGGATTAACCGAATTCCCGCTTGTTCGCAATAGCCGATAAAATCACTCGGAATACTGTGGAGAACCCATGATCATTCAAATCGCAGATGCCTTGTCGAAGGAGCAGGTGGCAAGACTTCGCAGCACGCTGGCGCAGGACGGAGCCGGCTTCTCCTCCGGCAAGGCCACGGCCGGCTGGTATGTGAAAGACATCAAGCACAACGACCAGGCCTCAGGCGCCCTGGCCGAACAGGTGGTGCAGGAGGTGAAGAAGGCATTGCTCGCGCATCCAGTGTTTCTCTCCGCCGCCCGCCCGAAGGAGTTCGTGAAGCTGCTGGTTTCCCGCTACCGGCCCGGCATGTCCTACGGCACCCATGTGGATGATGCCCTGATGGGCGGCAAGCGAACCGACATGTCCTTCACGCTCTTCCTCGCCGGTGAAGAAAGCTATGTCGGCGGCGAACTGGTGATCGAAGGCAATGATGGCGACTCGGTCATCAGGCTCCCGCCCGGATCGCTGGTGCTTTACCCCACCACGAGCCTGCACCGGGTCAATGAAGTGACGCGCGGCGAACGTCTGGCGGTCGTGGGCTGGGTCAGGAGCTTTATCCGCAGCCCTGAACAGCGCGAAACCCTCTTCGATCTGGATCAGGCCATCGCGGGCCTGCAGGGCGCGGGCGTGGCCCGTGCCGTTTCCGACCGGGTGTTCAAGGTGCGCAACAATCTCACACGCATGTGGGCGGAGGACTGAAACCCTTTCCCCATCGCCGCTTTCTCGTCTAACTTGCTGCCTAACACGGCGCGACAAGCCGGGCGGGACAAAGGGTGGATGGTATGGCGCAGGATTCTCCGCAACTGGAACAGCCCATGGTGCACCTGGTGCACATGGCGGTGTTCACCTTGGTGGTGGCGGTGCTGGGCGCGGTGCTCTACTCCGGGATCAAGGCCTCGTTCATGGCTAATCCCTTCCTCAACGGCCTGATCATCGCCACGCTGGTTCTCGGCATGCTCTATGCCTACCGCATGGTCTGGCGGCTCATGCCGGAGGTGAACTGGGTCAACAATTTCCGCCTCGGTGAAACCTCGGACCAGCCCTTGCCCGTGCTGCTGGGCCCCATGGCCACCATGCTGGGCGACGCCGACCGCCGCACCATCCTGACGCCCTCCACCATGCGCTCGCTGCTCGATTCGCTGGCCTCGCGCCTTGATGAAGCCCGCGACCTCATCCGCTATCTGGTGGGCCTGCTCATCTTCCTCGGCCTGCTCGGCACCTTCTGGGGCCTGCTCGAAACCGTGACCTCGGTGGGTGACGCCATTCGCGGGCTGGACGTCTCGACGGCCCAGTCCAGTTCGGTCTTCGAAGAGCTGAAGAACGGCCTGCAACGGCCACTCGCCGGCATGGGACTTTCGTTCTCGTCCTCGCTCTTCGGCCTCGCCGGTTCACTCATCCTCGGCTTCATGGACCTCAAGGCCTCGCAGGCCCAGAACCGCTTCTATCACGACCTCGAAGACTGGCTTTCCACCATCACCGACCTGCAGGCCGGAACAACGGACTCTGGCGCGGGCGCCGGCGGCATGCCCGCCTTCATGCGCATTGACCTTCAGGGCCTGCAACGCTCCATCGACCGCCTCGCCCAGCAGGTGGGCGACGGCGGTGCGGTGTTGCCCGCCCCGGGTGGCAACGGCAGCACCGAAACCATCGAGCAATTGGCCGATGCCGTGGCCAGCCTCGTGGCCCAGATGCGCGACGAACAGAAAATGGTGCGCAACTGGATCCAGACGCAACAGGTTCAGCAGAGCGAAATCCAGCGCCTCCTCATCCGCCAGAGCGGCGGCCGCGGCCGGGAATAGCTGCCCATGCCCTCCCTCTCACGCCGCAGACGCCAGGAAGACGCGCCCTATTGGCCGGGCTTCGTCGATGCCATGGCCCAGCTCCTGCTGGTCATCACCTTCCTGCTCTCGGTCTTCATGATCGCCCAGTTCCTGCTGGCGCGCGAGATCACCGGGCAGGATTCAGCGCTAGGGCAACTGCGTTCGCAGATCGCCGAACTGACCGAACTGCTCAATCTGGAAAAATCCGCCAAGGCCGAGGTGGAGGCGCAGCTTCTCTCTCTCACAGACGACTTCAACAAGGAGAAGGCCAAGAGCGCCAACCTGCTGGCGGACCTGCAGGCCGAAAACGAGAAGGGCCAGTCGGCGGGTTCCATCGTCTCGACATTGCAAACCTCGCTTGATGCGGAGAAGAAGATTTCCTCCGAGGCGCTGGCCAAGGTGGAGCTGCTCAACCAGCAGATCGCCGCCATGCGCCGCCAGCTCTCGCAATTGAATGCGTTGCTCGATGCCGCCGAAGACCGCAACAGGGCCTCGGAAGCGCAGGTCGCCGACCTGGGAAAACGCCTCAACATGGCGCTGGCCCAGAAGGTGCAGGAACTCTCCAAATACCGCTCCGAGTTCTTTGGCCGCCTTCGCCAGATTCTCTCGCAGCGCTCGGACATACTGGTGGTTGGCGACCGCTTCGTCTTTCAGGCGGAAGTGCTTTTTCCCAAGGGCAGCGCCGACCTGAACGAGGCGGGCAAGGTGGAGATGCTGAAACTGGCCGACGCACTGCGCCAGCTTGAGCGCGAAATTCCCGGCGACATCGCCTGGGTGCTGCGCGTCGACGGCCACACCGACGCCGATCCCATCCAGTCCCCGCAGTTCAAGTCAAACTGGGAACTGTCGGCGGCGCGCGCCATCACCGTGGTCAACTTCCTGGTCGCGCAAGGGGTGCAACCCAAGCACCTCGTGGCCGCAGGCTTTGGCGAATTTCAGCCGCTTGTGGAAGGCGACAGCGAAGACGCCAAATCCGAAAACCGCCGCATCGAACTCAAGCTGACGGAACGCTGAACTGCAATTTGGCGAGCTTCGCATAGAGCGGGCTCTTCTTCATCAACTCGCCGTGCGTGCCCTGCGCCACCAGCTTGCCCTTGTCGAGCACAAGGATGCGGTCGGCATTGCGCACCGTCGCAAGCCTGTGGGCGATCACCAATGTCGTGCGGTTCTGCGTGACGTGTTCCAGCGCCTGCTGGATCAGCTGTTCGCTTTCGGCATCCAGCGAACTGGTGGCCTCATCGAGCAGCAGGATGGGGGCGTTGCGCAGGATGGCTCGCGCGATGGCCACGCGCTGCCGCTGACCGCCGGAAAGCGTGACACCGCGTTCGCCAAGGAGTGTGGCGTAGCCCTGTGGCAGGGCCTTGATGAAGCCATCGGCGCGGGCCGCCTTGGCCGCAGCCTCAACTTCGGCCGTGGAGGCCTCCGGCCTGCCGAAGCGGATGTTGTCTTCCACCGATCCGGAGAAGATCACCGGGTCCTGCGGCACCGTGGCAATGGCACCGCGCAGGCTTGCAAGGTCCGCGTCGGGCAAAGCGACGCCATCAACGGAGATCTGTCCGGATTGCGGATCGTGGAAGCGTTGCAGCAGCGTGAAGATGGTGGTCTTGCCCGCACCCGACGGGCCGACGATGGCAACCACCTCACCCGGCTTCGCCGTGAAGGAGAGCTTGCCGAGAATCTCCGTCCCGGGCCGTGAGGGATAGTGGAACGAGACACCCTTGAAGGTGATCAGGCCTTTGGCAGGGGCGGGCAGGGGCGTGGCACCGGCAGCACTGCTGATCGATGGCTTTTCATCCAGCAATTCCGAAATGCGCTCCGAAGCGCCTGCCGCCAATTGCACCTCGCCATAGACTTCCGACAATTGCCCCAGCGAGCTTGCGGCAAACACCGCATAGAGCAAGAACTGGCTCAACGTGCCGCCGGAGAGCCGCCCCGCCATCACGTCGCGCGCGCCGAACCACAACAGCCCGACAATGGCACCCAATGCCACGAGGATGATGAGGAAGGTCAGCACGCCGCGCGCCAGCGTGCGCTTGGCCGCAGCATCAAAGGCCGTGCGGGTCGCCGCACTGAAGGCTGCCATGGTGCCGCTTTCCTGGGTATTGGCCTGCACCGTTGCAATGGCCGAAAGCCGCTCCTGCGCGAAGGCGGCACTGTCGGCCAGCGTGTCCTGGGCCAGCCGCGACAGGGAACGCACCCGCCGCCCATAGAGCACCAGCGGCAGCACGATCAGCGGAATCGCCAGCGCCGCAAGCCCGGAGAGTTTGGGGCTGGTATAGACCATCATGACCAGCGCACCGGCCAGCATGACGACGTTGCGCAGCGCGATGGACGCGGTGGAGGAGAAGGCGCTCTTGATCTGGGTGGTGTCGGCGGTGAGCCGCGAGATCACTTCGCCGGTCTTCTGCGTCTCGTAGTAGGATGGCGCCAGCAGCGTGAGGTGGCGGAACAGGGCATCGCGCACATCGGCGACGACGCGTTCGCCAATCCAGGTGACGAAGTAGAACCGCACGGCCGAGCCTAGCGCCAGCAGCCCGACCACCGCCAGCATCACGCCGAAATACTGGTCTACCAGGCCTGCGTTCTCGCCGGTGAACCCGTGGTCGAAAACCCGCCGCACCGCAATCGGAATGGCGAGCGTTGCCAGCGAGGCCACCAGCAGGGCGACAAACGCCATGGCAACTTGGGGCCGGTACTTGGCGACAAAGGGCAGGAGCCGCCGCAGGGGGCGCAAATTCCTTGATTTTTCACGCCTTTTGGCTTCCTGTTCGTAGACGTTGCTCATTCCAGCCCCTTGCCAGCTCCTGGCCAGCCCCTTGTGTTTTGAGGGCCTTGCAGCCGCCCGCTCCCTCCTATATAGGACCGCCACATTCCTTGTCACCCGGCGGCGCTTTTCCAGTTTGGCAAAACGCCGCATTGTTTTGAAGAGATAGAACCATGAAGTCCGGCATCCATCCCGATTACCACCCGATCACCGTTGTGATGACCGACGGCACCAAGTTCGTGACCCGCTCGACCTACGGCAAGTCCGGCGACACGCTGAACCTCGACATCGATCCGAAGTCGCACCCCGCATGGACCGGCGGCCAGCAGGGCCTCGTGGACCGCGGTGGCCGCGTGTCGCGCTTCAACCAGAAGTTCGGCTTCCTCAAGAAGTAATTTTTCCGGCTCCGGCTGGAAACAGAAAACCCGGTCCTCGCGGACCGGGTTTTTGCGTTTGGGATGATGGATCGTATCAGCAGCGTGCGGCTGTGCTGTCCGCCGCTATTGCAGCTTCGAAAGCTCGTCGATGAACCCCTGCACCGTCACCTTGTCGGAGGCGTCGGGTTCAAGTTGCAGATAGGTTTCAAAGGCCTGCCGCGACTCGGTGGCGTTGCCGGTTTTGCTCGCCGCGACACCGATGTTGTATTGCGCATCGGCACTGGAGGGATTGAGCGCGGCCGCCTTCTCGAAATTGCCGAGGGCCGCCGCCGCGTCACCCGCGCCCATCTGCACCCCCCCAAGCCCCATGTAGCTGTCGGCATAGCCCGGCGCGAGACTGATGGCCTTCTCGAATGAGGCGATGGCTTCGGCAGTCTTGCCCTGCGCCGCCAGCACGACGCCGAGATTGTGGTGCTGCATGGGCTCGTCCGGCGCAAGCCGGATGGCTTCGCGGTATTTTTCCGTGGCGCCCGCCTTGTCGCCAAGCGCGCTCAGTGCCGCTCCCCAGTTGGTATGGGCCATGGCGAGGCCCGGTTCCTGGGCGATGACCTGTTCGAAGTAGCCGATGGCCTGCTTGAGGTCCTCTGGCCGCTTCTCCGGCCGTTCCAGCAACTCGACGCCGATCAGGTTCAGGGCAGACAGCTTCTCGTCTGAACCCGAGCGCGCGATGCGCTGTGTCAGGGCCATGGCTTCGGCGCGGCGGGCAGGCTCTTCGTTGTAGAGATGCAGCGCCAGCGCCATCGGGGCCTGCTGCTCCATGAAGCGTTCGGCGGCGGCCTGCAGGATGGCATCAGGCGAGGCGCCCTTGACGTTCGCCACCGCTTTGGGTGCGCCAGTGCCTTTCAGGTAACGCAGC
Source organism: uncultured Alphaproteobacteria bacterium (assembly GCA_937870685.1). GTDB lineage: Bacteria > Pseudomonadota > Alphaproteobacteria > Rhizobiales > Aestuariivirgaceae > Aestuariivirga. The sequence goes on along the minus strand of CALMZX010000076.1, from coordinate 58,613 downwards.
CGGAGTTCAAGGTTGCCGGTGGTGCACGGCTCATTGGGACAGACAAAATCCGCGATGAGCCTGTGCTGTGGCAGGCCCAGCGTCTGGCGCAGCAGGCGGATGATGGAACTGAACGAAAGGCCTTCCACCGGGACGGAGATGTCCTGGTCTTCGAAGTTCGTTTTCACCGTGAGCAGCGCCTCGTCTGCTTTCGCGGCTTCGGCAATGGTGCGGATGTTGTCGGACAGGATCAGGGCCGCGCCGTCCTCGCTGTAGCCAAGCTCCTTGATGTTCTTGGGCAGGCCAATGGCATCAATGGTCATGTCGCCGGAGCGCAGGACCTTCACGGCGGCAAAGACGAGGAGTCCGACGAGCGCGAAGAAGGCGAGGTTGAGGATGATCTTGCGCAGGTCATCCAGAAGGTTACCCATGGGCTTGCCCGGCTCGACGGAGGCGCCCTGCGGCGGCTTCGGGCGCGGGGCGAGCGGCAGTCTGGCGCGGGATGGCGCGGGCCGTGGCGCTTCGCGTTCAGTCATGGCCGTGTACGGTCACCGTGTCAGCGCGTTCCGAAGGCCCGGGCCAGCTGGTCCAGTTGCGAGGCAACCGGGTTCTCGTTGACGGCCTCCGGCTGCTTCTGGCGCGAGATCATGAGATCAAGCGTCCTGATCCGGTCAAGCAGGCGCAGCGAACGGTCCACCAACTCGGTCAGGCCTTCCGGCAATTGCTCCGCACCCGGAATATCACTGCCGCGGCCGATGTCGCTCAGACTGATGCGGTTCTTTTCCTTCCGTGCTTCATCGCTGCCCAGTTCACCGGCAGCGATGGCGCGCTGCAACAGAAGCCAGGAGGCCAGCTGCATCAGGCGCGTGGTGAGGCGCATGCTTTCGGTAGCATAGGCGATGGCGCCTGAACGGTCGAGAATCTTGCTGTCGGCCCGGCCCTGGCCATCGAGGTAATTCGCCGTCTCCTCAACGAGGCCCATGCCTTCCTTGAAGACTTTCTCGAACTGGTCGGAACCCGTGAATTTCGTGAGGAAATCGACAGTGCCCCGGCTGCCAAATCCTGTTCCCGCCGCATTCCCCATGGTGAACAACCTCTTACTCACTTGTTTATGGTTTTAGCATTCCGCGCTCCGTTGTCCACCGGGAGGTGGTGGGCCATTCTGGGGCGGCGTGCCTGTGTCGCAAGAGAGAGAGCAAGTCCGGGGCCATGATGGCGGAACAAAAAAAAGCCGCGGAAACCGCGGCTTGAGTTCTAACAGGGAGGCGTCAAACAGAGTGGACAGAACCACTCAGAGAATCCGGATCGCTCCGGACTGAGTATTAAGGTAAACGGAAAAACTTGCTGAATGGTTAACCCGGAACCCGGTTTTCAGTCTTTCTTGCCGCATTCCGGAGCGCCGCGTTTACGATTTGAAGAAGGCGTCTGCTGCGGCCTTGGACGCTTGCTTCCTGGCGATCTCGGCCTTGATGCGGGCGATTTCTCCTTCAAAAGCAATGATGCGTTGCTCAAGTTCCGCGATGGAAATGCTGTCAAGCGGCTCGCCCACACCGGGGTTCGCCTGCGGTTTTGGTAAATCATCGAGGTCCATTTTTTCCTCCGTCGCTTGAACGAACTCTGGCGCAGCGGTTAACCTTGGGCAAGATCAGGGAGTAAAAATGATGAAGATGAACGTGATCGCCATCCGCGCGCCTGGCGGGCCCGAGGTTCTGGTGCCGTCTCAACTGGACCGGCCGTCGCCCGGTGTGGGACAGGTGCTGGTGAAGGTGGCGGCGGCGGGCGTCAACCGTCCCGATGTGATGCAGCGCAAGGGGGCCTATCCGCCACCCGCCGGAGCACCGGCAACACCGGGTCTCGAAATCGCCGGCCAGGTTGTGGCACTGGGCGAAGGCGTTGACCGCTGGAAGATCGGTGACGACGTCTGCGCCCTTGTGCCGGGCGGCGGCTATGCCGAGTACTGCATCGCTGCTGCGGACAATTGCCTGCCTATTCCCGCTGGCATGACCATGACTGAGGCGGCGGCATTGCCCGAGACCTACTTCACGGTCTGGACGAATGTCTTTGGCGGAGGCGCATTGAAGGCGGGCGAAACATTGCTCGTCCACGGCGGCACCAGCGGCATCGGTTCCACGGCCATCATGCTGGCCAAGGCCTTTGGCGCGAAGGTCATCGCCACCGCGGGCTCGGATGCGAAATGCGAGGCTTGCCGCATCTTTGGTGCCGACTTCGCCATCAACTACCGCACTTCGGATTTTTTGGCCGTGATGAAAGAGCAGGGGCTTGCAGCCGATGTCATCCTCGACATGGTGGGCGGCAGCTATGTGGAGCGCAATCTCAAGGTGGCGGCAATGTATGGCCGCATCGTGCAGATCGCCTTCCAGGAAGGCTCGCGGGTCCAGGCTGATCTCCTGCCCATCATGGTGAAAAGGCTCACCTACACCGGTTCCACCCTGCGCCCGCGCAGTGTGGCCGAGAAGGCGGAGATTGCCCGCGCCCTTGAAGCGAAGGTCTGGCCGCTCTTGGCGCAAGGGCGTTGCCGCCCCACCATTCACGCTGTCTATCCTCTTGAAAAGGCGTCGGAAGCGCACGCCCTGATGGAATCCTCCACGCATGTCGGCAAGATTGTTCTGGCCGTCGGAAGCTGATTGCTTTTGGGGCACCAATCGCCTATAGCAGCGCCATCCCCGACAAGTTGTGTCCAAACAATTGGAGCCTGTGGAACGGTTCCGAAGGAGCGAAATATTATGTCACGCGCACCCCTGATGCCCAAGGCCACCGCCGTGTGGCTGGTTGAGAACACCACGCTCACCTTCAAGCAGATCGCCGATTTTTGCCACCTCCACGAACTGGAAGTGAAGGGCATTGCCGATGGCGATGTCGCCATTGGCGTGAAGGGCCTCGATCCCGTCACCGGCGGCCAGCTGACCCGCGAGGAAATCGCAAAGGCGGAAGCCGACACCGGCCACGCACTCGCCATTCTTGAATCCAAGGTGGATGTGCAGGTCAAGACTTCGACGGCAGGCCCGCGCTACACACCCGTCTCGCGCCGTGGCGACCGCCCGGACGCCATTGCCTGGCTCCTGCGCTATCACCCGGAATTGCCCGACGCCGCCATCATGAAACTCGTCGGCACCACCAAGCACACGATCAATGCGGTGCGTGAGCGCAGCCACTGGAACATCTCCTCCATCAAGCCTGTGGATCCCGTCTCGCTTGGCCTCTGCTCGCAGATCGCGCTTGATTTCGCCGTGCAGAAGGCGGCCAACCGCAAGAAGGTTGTCGGTGACGTGGAAGCGCCGCGCACGCTGATTCCGGCCTCTGAAGTGGAAGGCACCACTGCCCACCGCATGGCCATGGAAGAACGCGAGGCCGAGGCTGCCGCCGCAGGAACAGGACGTGAAGCCGAACTCGATGCCGACTCGGTGTTCGCCAGGCTCAAGGGCCTCAAGACGGACGATCAGGAGTAAGCCATGCGCATTCTTGCTGTGGGTGGAACCGGAACCGTCGGCAAGGCCGCCCTCAGCGACCTGCGCAAGCGCCACGAGATCATCACGGCTGGCCGCAGCAGCGGTGACGTGAAGGTGGATGTCATGGACGAGGCCTCGATCGAAGCCATGTTCAAGGCCCTGGGCCCTGTCGATGCCGTGATCACCACCACCGGCCACGGCCATTTCGGACCTGTTGCGGAAATGACGCCGCAGCAGTTCCGCAAGGGTGTGGAAGACAAGCTCATGGGCCAGATCAACGTGGCCCTGATTGCCATGCGCCATGTGAAGGATGGTGGCTCGATCACCATCACCAGCGGCGTCACCAACCGCGACTTCATCCGCAAGGGCGCAAACGCCTCATCCATGAATGGCGCGCTGGACGATTTTGTGCGGGGTGCCGCAATCGAAATGCCTCGTGGCATCCGCATCAACAGCGTCAGCCCCGGCCTGTTGGAAGAATCGGCCGTGAAGTATGACGGCTTCTTCCCCGGCCATGTTCCCGTGACATCCGTGCGCGTCGGCTTTGCCTTCACCAAATGCGTGGAAGGCGGCATCAACGGCCAGGTGGTAGCTGTCGATTGAGACGCGCGCACTGGAAAGACGCGCCACAGACAAAGCCCATCCCGGCCATTGAAGTGTTTTCTGAGCCAACCCCATCGCCGTCATCCCGGCGCAGGCCGGGACAGGGCTTTGCCTGAGATTTCCGAACGCAATCCAAGCCCCGCCCCGGCCTGCGCCGGGGAGACGGATGGAAACAGATTGCTTCAATAGAAGTGGATCAGACTGCGCGTTCACAATCGCTGCAACACACCGGAATGATCGTGGGTGTGAACGTGTGAGGATCAGGCCGCAAGATCACCCGTTTCGGCGCGGCGGATCACTCCTTCACCGGCACCGTGTAGTTCAGCGGCATGCGCGCACCGTCCACATAGATGATCTGGCCTGAGACGTAGCTGGCGTTCTCTGAGGCGAGGAAGGCCGCCACGCTGGCGACTTCCGAGGGTTCACCCGGACGCCCGAGCGGCGTGCGTGACATGGCGCGGTTATAGGCTGCCTTGTCCTGCAAGGTGGCTGTCAGCATGTCGGTGCGGATGGAGCCGGGGCCGATGCCGTTGACGCGGACGCCATGCGGTGCCAGCGCCAGCGCCGCAACCGCCGTGAGCTGCTTCACGCCACCCTTGGACATGACGTAGGGCGCGATGGACGGAATGGCCAGCGTGTCGTTGACCGAAGACATGTTGACGATGGCGCCCGGCTTGCGGCCCGCCTGCACCTGCTTGACCATTTCCCGGGCAACGGCCTGCAGCATCAGGAAGGAACCTTTCAGGTTCACATCGACAACGCGGTCATAATCCTCTTCGGTGATGTCGAAGAAATCCTTGGCGACCGAGACGCCGGCATTATTGACCAGAATGTCGATGGACCCGTGATCCTTTGCCACCGCGGCAACAATCGCATTCACGTCCTTGGCCTTGGAGACGTCGCAATGGTGATAGGTTGCGCGGATGCGGCTTGCCTCACGCACGCCCACTTCATCCAGCACGTCGCACATGACGACACGCGCACCCTCCGCCACAAAACGTTCGGCGATGGCAAGGCCGATGCCGCGTGCGGCGCCGGTGACAATGGCAATGCGATCCTTGAGTTTCAAAACCTGCTCCTAGTGGCCGTGGAGGTTGCTGGTCGCCGTTTCCATCAGCACCGACATGAAATGCACATGACGGGCACGGGACAGGGCACCAAGCGCACTTCCTACCACATCCTTCGTGGTAAGCCAGCTTGTTGATTCACGTGGAGAATTCCACATCTCTGCGTTGAGCGGCGAGAGATCCTCGATATTGGGCGGATAGAGCGCCGTGACACGCACACCGGTGCCACGCAGTTCTTGGCGGAGTGCATCCGTGAGGCCTGCCTGTCCGTGCTTGGAGGCCACATAGGCCACGGAAGCCCCTTGCAGCGGCACATTGCTCATGCCGCTCACGGACACGACATTCACGATGTCGGCTGCGGGCGAGGCCTTGAGCAGGGGCAGGAGGCCGCGCGTCAACAGCAGCGTGCCGGTGACATTGGCGGTGATCGTCTGCTGGATGGCGTAGGCATCATGCGATTCCATGGGCCCGGAAAGCCATGTCGCCGCGTTGTTGATGAGGATGTCGAGCGGCTGCTTTTCGTCGCGCCACTTTTTGGCAAAGAGCGTCACCTGCGACACGTCGGCGAGATCAAGCGCGTGGTATTCCGGCGCCGTGCCGGTGCGCAGCCGGATCGATTCGGCCAGCGCCGAGAGCGGTTCGATGTTGCGCGCCGTGAGAACCGGTCTTGCTCCCATGTCCGCCAGAACGACGGCGAATGCGGCTCCCAGTCCGCGTGCCGCCCCCGTGATGAAAACGCGCTTTCCCTTGATGTGTTCCATCGCTCTGCTCCGCTTGCGGGATCAATAGGTGTCCGCAGCTTTCACCATGCGCGCGCACAGCGCGATGATCAAGGCAGCCGCCACGGTGACGAACAGGGCACCCTGCAAGCCGATGACGTCTGCCGGAATGCCGATGAGCGGCGGGCCTGCGAGGAAGCCCGCGTAACCAAGCGTCGTCACGGCGGCAATGCCGCGGCCCGGCGCGTCGGGCTCCAGCCGTCCTCCACCCGCAAACAACACTGGCGCGACATTGCCGATGCCAAGGCCTGCAATGGCGAAGGCCGCCAGCGAGGCATGGACGCCGGGCATCAGCAAGGCTGCTGCCGTGCCCACCGCCGTAAATGCGGCGCTGAAGGCCACCAGCCGCACGGCCCCGGCCCGCGCCCGCAGCCAGTCGCCAGTGAAACGCGCCACCGCCATGCCGGTCTGGTAAAATCCGAAGGCCATGGCCGCTACGGCGGCGTCGACCGCGAAACGCTCATCCAGCATCAGGGCACCCCAGTCGGCGACAGTGCCTTCAATCATCAGCGCCAGGAAACACAACAGGCCAAGCCCGATGGTGGTGCGGGTGGGCAAGGCAAAATTCTGGCTCGATAGGCCCCGGTCCAGCGCCGTGGGCAGCAACAGGCTGGCGCAGGCAAGGATGCCCGCAAGGCTGAGGCCGCAGAAAAAGGCCAGCTGTGCATGCGTGCCCACCTTCCCCAGCACCCATGCACCGAGGATCGTGCCCACCGCCGCGCCAATGCTGAAGCCGCCGTGGAAGCCTGACATGACAGGCTTTCGCAAGGCGCGCTCCACCAGCAACCCGTGGGCGTTCATCCCCACATCCATGGAGCCGATGGCGGCACCCATCAGCATGGCGGATACCATGAACAGCGGAAGGCTGGGGGCCAGTGCGGGGCCTGCCACAAACACGCTGAACATGGCGCCCGTGACCCAGGTCATGCGGGCGCTGCCGCACAGGTTCACCAGCACGCCGGCGATGGGCATAGCGATCACCGCGCCAATTGCGACACACAGCAGCGCCAGGCCGAAGACCGTGAGCGACACGTCGAGCCGCAGCTTTGCCAGCGGAATCTGCGTGGTCCAGATGCCAAACAGGATGCCGTGCATCACGAAAATTGCCAGAAGGGCAAAGCGGGCGGTGGAGGGAGTGCTGTTGCCGCTTGCGCCGGCGGATACTGACGTCACGATGAACTGGCCTTTGTGATGGTGATACCCGCTGCTCGCAGGCTGGCGACTTGCTGGTCAGTGACGGTGGCTTCTGTCACGAGGGTTGAAATCACATCGGCAGGGCCGACGTGGAATGGAGCGGCGGCACTCAGTTTTTCGTTCAGGGCAGCGGCCATCACCTGACCGGCATTCTCGACAAGGACTGATTTCAGGATCGCATCCTCATGCTGGAATGACGTGACACCCGCATGCGCATCAATGGCGCACAACCCCAGGACAAGCACATCTGGCCGCAGACGCTGCATGGCGGAGAGCACCTGCGCCCCCATGGCGCTTCCCGTGCGCGGATCGACTGTACCGCCAATGACAATCAGCTCCATGTCGTCCCGGTTGGCGAGGGCAGCGGCGATGCTGACATCATGAGTTGCGATCGTGAGATCAAGCCCCGGCGGAATGTGCTGGGCCAATGCGAGGTTGGTCGATCCCGAATCGAGAAAGACAAACTGGCCCTTCTTCAGGTTGGCAGCGGCAGCGCGTCCCAGCGCCTGCTTGCGCCCCGTGGCTTCGCCGCGCCTGTCCTGAACGCGTGACGGGGCGGGCGATGTGGCAAGGGCTCCTCCATAGACGCGCTGGCAATGACCTTGTGCTGCCAGTTCGCGCAAGTCCCGCCGGATTGTGTCCTCGGAAACCTGGAATTCCCGCGCCAATTCGTCTGCCTGGACCCGGCGAAAGGTCGACAGACGGTCGGATATGGCGGCAAGGCGTTCGGCAGCAAGCATCATTGGGCGAAATATTGCACAAACACGCACAAACGTGCAAGAACAAGTTTTTCGAGATGGCGGCATGCTGCAATGCGAGGGTGTTGCCAGCTGGTGACAGCTACTGACAGTGCTTTGCGGTAGGTGGTCAGCCCCTCGGGTCAGTCCCGGGCGGAACAGCAACAGGAAAAGGCCCCATGACAGCATCCACCACCAGTCCCCATGCCGTGACCTTCGTCCTCGTCACGGTGTTTCTCGACATGGTGGGCTTCGGCATCATCATGCCAGTGCTGCCTGCGCTCATCCGCGAGGTGGGTCACATGGAGATTGCCGATGCCGCGCGCATCGGTGGCTGGTTGTTCTTTGCCTTTTCCATCACGCAGTTCCTCTTCGGCCCTACGCTTGGCAACCTTTCCGACGCCATTGGCCGCAGGCCCATGCTGTTGCTGGCGGTCTTCGGGCTGTTCATCGATTACGTTCTGATGTCACTTGCGCCAAACCTCTTCTGGCTGTTTGTGGGCCGCGCCTTCGCAGGGCTATGTGGCGCCTCTTACGTGATCGCAAATGCCTACATCGCCGACGTGACAAGACCGGAAGAGCGCGCCCAGGCCTTCGGCAAGATCGGCGCTGCCTTTGGCCTCGGATTTGTGATCGGCCCCGCACTCGGCGGCATGCTCGGCGAATATGGCGCGCGCGTGCCCTTCTATGCCGCCGCCGCCATTTCCGCCCTCAATCTGATCTACGGCTTCTTTGTGCTGCCGGAGTCCCTGGGCCGGCAAAACCGCAGGGCTTTTGAATGGGCCCGCGCCAATCCATTGGGCACCTTCAAGGTCTTCCGCACCTACCAGGGCGTGGTGCCGCTCTCGCTGGTGATGTTCGTCTACTTCTTTGCCTCCTCCGTCTATCCCGCCATCTGGCCCTTCTGGGGTGTGGCGAAATTCGGCTGGAACCCGTGGCTGATCGGCGTGTCACTCGCCGCCTTTGGCATCATCACGGCGGTGTTTCAGGGGGCGCTCACCGGCCCGGCGGTTGCGCGCTGGGGTGAGAGCAAGGTGGCCCTGATCGGCCTTGTCTCATCGGTGATCGCGGCCATCGGCTATGGCCTGGCACCGGGACTGCTCGTTGTGGTGATCTTCCTGGTGATCCACGGCCCGGAGGGCTTCGTCCATCCCATGCTCACCGCCATCATGTCGAAGGCGGTGCCGGAAAACGCCCAAGGCGAGTTGCAAGGCGGCATTTCTTCCATCATGAGCGTGTCCATGCTGGTGGGCACGGTGTTCTTCTCGCAGGTCTTCGCCATCTTCATGGCACCCGGCGCGCCAGTCGTCTCCCCGGACATGGCCTTCTACATCGCTGCAGGACTGTTGTTGCTGACAACGGTCCTGTTCGTCAGTGTACGGAAGAAAATGGCAGGCTAACCCCCGATCCCGTGCGCCTTCATCGCTTCCGTGATCTCGTCGAGGATGGCGGGATCATCGATGGTGGCAGGCGTCTTGAAGGCTTCCCTGTCGGCGATCTTGCGCATGGTCGCGCGCAGGATCTTGCCCGAGCGGGTTTTGGGCAGGCGCTTGATGGTGATCACCGTCTTGAGCGCCGCCACTGCTCCGATCTTCTCGCGGACCAGCTTGACGCATTCCTTTTCGATCAGTGCCGGTGCCGTGTTGACACCCGCCTTGAGCACGATGAGACCCAGCGGCAACTGCCCTTTCACCTCGTCGGCAATACCGAGGACAGCGCATTCGGCGACCGACGGATGCGAGGCCAGGATTTCCTCCATCCCGCCGGTCGAGAGCCGGTGGCCCGCGACATTGATGATGTCGTCAGTGCGCGCCATGATGTAGAGATAGCCGTCCACATCAATGAACCCTGCATCCGCTGTCTCGTAATAGCCGGGGAAGTGGCTGAGATAACTGGAGCGGAACCGCTCGTCAGCGTTCCATAGCGTCGGCAGGCAGGAAGGCGGCAGCGGCAGCTTCACGCAGATGGCGCCCAGCTGCCCCGCCGGCACCTCGTGGCCCCCTTCATCCAGCACGTGGATTTCATAGCCAGGCATGGCGACGGTGGGTGAGCCATGTTTGACGGGCAGCTTGCCGAGGCCGACCGGATTGGCGGCAATGGCCCAGCCGGTTTCCGTCTGCCACCAGTGGTCGATCACCGGAACCTTGAGATGGTGTTCCGCCCATTTCACCGTGTCCGGGTCGGCGCGTTCACCTGCAAGGAACAGCGTGCGGAAGGACGAGAGATCGTACTTGCCGATCAGCTTGCCGTCCGGGTCTTCCTTCTTGATGGCGCGGAAGGCCGTGGGCGCGGTGAAGAGGGCCGCAACCTTGTACTCGCTGATAACGCGCCAGAAAGTTCCGGCATCTGGCGTGCCTACGGGCTTGCCCTCGAACACGATGGTCGTCGCACCCGCCAGCAGCGGTGCATAGCAGATATAGGAGTGCCCCACGACCCAGCCCACGTCGGAAGCGGACCAGAACACCTCGCCCGGCTTGATGTCGTAGATGTTTTCCATGGACCAGCGCAGCGCCACCATGTGCCCGCCATTGTCACGCACCACGCCCTTGGGCTGGCCCGTGGTGCCGGAGGTGTAGAGAATGTAGAGCGGGTCCGTCGCCTGCACGGTCACGCAGTCCGCATGGCGTTTTTGCGTGTCCACCAGCATGGTCCAGTCGAGGTCATTCGCCCCCATGTCTGCGGAGACTTCCGGGCGCTGGTAAAGCACCACCTTGTCGGGCTTGTGGTCGGAAAGCGCAATCGCCTCGTCGACCAGCGGCTTGTAGGCGATGATGCGGCCCGGTTCGATGCCGCACGAGGCGGTGAGGATCACCTTGGGTTTGGCATCGCTGATGCGGGTGGCGAGTTCCGTGGGTGCGAACCCCCCGAACACCACGGAATGAATGGCGCCAATGCGCGCGCAGGCCAGCATGCCGAACAGCGCCTGCGGGATCATCGGCATGTAGAGGATGACACGGTCGCCCTTTTGCACCCCAAGGTCTTGCAGCGAAGCCGCCAGCCGCGCCACCTGGTCCAGCGTTTCATCATAGCTGAAATGCGCTTTCGCTCCGGTCATCGCGCTGTCGTAGATGATGGCGGTGCGTTCACCGTGCCCTGACTTGACGTGCCGGTCGATGGCATTCCAGCAGGTGTTGCATTCGGCACCCACATACCAGCGGTCGAGGTCGGCAACCCGGTCATAGACCTTGTCCCACGGCTTCACCCAGTCCATGGCCTGCGCGGCTTCGGCCCAGAAGCCCGTGCGGTCGTTTTTCCAGCGGTCGTAGGTTTCGGTGTAGCGGCTCATGGCGGTTTCCCCGGAGGCTGGCCCGCTTCGGTGCGAGCCCATGTGAAGACCCATTTTCGCCCGTCCGGGGCACCCGGCGCGAGGCCAACTTTGGTCTGACATTTCCCCGGAGATGTTAACGGGATTTAAGCGCTTTTCCATGCATTTTCCCGTGCTGGTATGGGAGTAGCGTCAATGGGTACGGCAGGAAAACGGATGGGCGCAGGCCCGGTGATGGGCAGCAGCCGCGAGGTCCGCCATGTCTGACACCGCCATCATTGCCCAGACCCGTCCCCAGTCCGCTGCCCGCGCTGCCCTGCTGTTGCAGAGCTTCCGCGCCCAATGGATCTTCTTTGTCATTCCAGTGCTCTATATGGCGACCACCGCCTGGCTGTTGCGCGACATGCCGGAAGCCAAGGTGGCCCCCGTGCGTGCCATCGTGTGGAGCATGATCACGCTCACCATTCCGGCGGGCCTCATCGCCATCTTCTTTTTCCGCATCGGCCAGTATGTGCTGGTGCTCAAGCCGGAAAGTCCCTCGCGCCAGATGATCGCCGACATCCGCGGCGTCTTCCGCAATCCCGCCGTGCTGTTCACCGGATGGCCGGTTCTGCTGGCCATGGTGCTCTTCAACAAGAGCATGCTGGAACTGAAGCCGATGATTCCGCTGCTGAACCCCTTTTCATGGGACACCACGCTGGCGGAATGGGACCGCACGCTCCATTTCGGCTACAATCCCTGGGAGCTGCTCCAGCCGTTGCTTGCCCACGATGGCGTCACCTTTGCCGTCAACAATTTCTACAATTTCTGGTTCGTCGCCCTTTTCGGCAGCTTCATGTGGTTTGGCTTTGCCTCGCGCATGAGCGTGAACCGCACCCAGTTCTTCCTCGCCTACATGCTGGCCTGGTGGGTGGGCGGCGGGTTGCTGGCCGTGGCCTTCTCGTCGGCAGGGCCTGTCTACTACGGCAACCTCGGCCTGACGCCTGATCCCTTCGCGCCGCTGATGGCCTACCTCTACGACGTGGACGCGCGCCTGCCCATCTGGGCGCTCGACACCCAGCAACTGCTCTGGGACGGCTATACCGGCAAGTCCATGCCCATCGGAATCTCCGCCTTCCCGTCCCTGCACAATGCCTCGGCGTTGATCTTCGCGCTTGCCACATGGAAGCTGTCCCGCGGGTTGGGCATTGCCTTCGGCATCTATGTGGTCATCATCTTCTTGGGCTCGGTGCATCTGGGTTGGCACTACGCCGTGGACGGCTATGCCGGGCTCGCCATCGCCGCCATCTCGTGGTGGATTGCCGGCATCGTCGCCCGCTGGTACCACGCCCGTCCGGAGGTCACGAAGCTGAACGAAGGTCTGGCCTCGATTTAATCGCAAGTCTTGCTAAAGAGGGGCCTCTCCAACGGGTGCCCCTCATGTCTGCCTACGACCACGACCTCGACAAGAATGCCGCCAACTTCCAGCCGCTGACGCCGCTCTCGTTCCTGCAGCGCTCCGCCGCCGTCTATCCGGACCGCACCGCCATCATCCATGGCCGCAGCCGCGTGGACTACAAGACCTTCTATGCCCGCTGCCGCCAGTTGGGATCGGCGCTGGCAAGGCGCGGCATCGGCAAGGGTGACACGGTGTCGGTTCTGTTGGCAAACACGCCGGCCATGCTGGAATGCCACTACGGCGTGCCCATGACCAAGGGCGTGCTCAACACCCTGAACACGCGGCTCGATGCCCCGACGATCGCCTTTTCACTCGACCATGCCGAGGCCAAAATCCTGATTGTGGACAAGGAGTTCTCAAGCCTTGCTGAAGCGGCACTGCAACTCTGCAAGGTGAAGCCGCTGGTGATCGACTACGTCGATCCTGAATACGAGGTCGAAGGCAGGCGCGTGGGCACGGAAGACTACGAAGTCGTGCTGCAATCCGGCGACCCGGACTACGCCTGGGCCTGGCCAGATGACGAGTGGGACGCCATCTCGCTGAACTATACCTCGGGCACCACTGGCAATCCCAAGGGCGTGGTCTATCACCATCGCGGCGCGGCACTGCTGGGGCAGGGCAACATCCTCACCGCCAACGTCAAGAAGCATGCCGTCTATCTCTGGACGCTGCCGATGTTCCATTGCAACGGCTGGTGCTTCCCCTGGTCCATGTCAGTGATCGGCGGCACCCATGTCACACTGCGCTGGGTCCGCTCCGGGGCCATCTGGACGGCACTGGATGAACACAAGGTGACGCACCTCTGCGGCGCTCCCATCGTCATGTCCACCATTCTCAATGCGCCCGCCGAGGAGAAGCGCGCCCTCTCGCAGAAGGTCGAGTTCTTCACCGCCGCCGCACCACCGCCAGAAGCCGTGCTTGCCGCCATGGCTGAGCAGGGCTTCAACGTCACGCACCTCTACGGCCTCACCGAGACCTATGGCCCCGCCGTGGTGAACGACTGGCAGGCAGCCTGGGACGATCTCGATGGCCCCGCCCGCGCCCCCAAGAAGGCCCGCCAGGGCGTGCGCTATCATGCGCTGGAAGACCTCACCGTGATGGACCCGGAAACCATGCAGCGCGTGCCCGCCGATGGCGAGACCATGGGCGAGGTGATGTTCCGCGGCAATGTTGTCATGAAAGGCTATCTCAAGAACCCGAAGGCGAGTGCGGAAGCCTTCGCCGGTGGCTGGTTCCACTCCGGTGATCTCGGCGTGCTGCACCCCGACGGCTACATCCAGCTCAAGGACCGCTCCAAGGACATCATCATCTCGGGTGGCGAGAATATCTCTTCAATTGAAGTTGAAGACGCCCTCTACAAGCACCCCGCCGTGCAGGCGGCGGGCGTGGTGGCCAAGCCCGATGCCAAGTGGGGTGAGACTCCTTGCGCCTTCGTGGAATTGAAGCCGGGCAAGACCACCACGGCGGACGAGATCATCCAGTGGTGCCGCGGCCACCTCGCCCACTACAAGGTGCCCCACTACGTGATCTTCACCGAAATCCCCAAGACAAGCACCGGCAAGATCCAGAAATTCAAGCTGCGGGAGCTGGCGAAGGCTTAGTGCCAATTGCCGCCCCACCTTGCGGCAATTGCCGCAAGGGACTATATGGTCCGCATGAACATTCACGAGGCCATTCCTTCCGGCATGGGCTATGCCGAGATTGCCAGGGGCGTCTCCGCCCGGCAGGTGGCGAAACGCGTGAAGGATGGCGACATCTCCTGGGCCGATGTCTATCGCGTGGTTCCTGAGCGCACCTTCAAGCGCAGGCTGTCCGAAGGCGCCGTTCTCAAAACAGCCGAGGCCGACGCCATCGCGCGCCTCCTGCGCGTCAGCGAAATGGCGGCGTGGGCCTTTCGTGACAAGGCAAAGGCGCGGGTTTTTCTCGAAACCGCCAATCCTGCATTGGGCAATCATGTGCCGTGGAACATGGCCCAGACCGATGCTGGCGCCCGGGATGTGGAAGCCCTGCTGGTGCGCTTCGTTCATGGCATTCCCGGTTGAAATGCGCCCATGAGGGTATGGCGTCTGGCTGATGCACGCTATGCCCGCGACCTCTCCGGCGAGGGCAGCCGCATCGCCGGTGGCCGCTGGAATGCCCCCGGCCACGCCGTGCTCTACACGTCAAGCCACCTGTCGCTGGCCCTGCTGGAAACCCTCGCCCATCTGCCGGCCATCCTGCGTGACTCACTGCCGCCGCGCGTGGCCGTTGAAATTGAATGGCCTGACGATCTGCCCATGCGATCCATCGATATGCTGCCGCGCAAGCTCTTGGGCGACCGGCTTCAGAACTGGTGCCGTGCGGCGGGCGGGAAGTGGCTGGCTGCAGAGAAGGAAGCCGTGCTGCGCGTGCCTTCAATCCTCGTGCCGCAGGAATGGAACTACGTGGTCAATGTTGCTGCGCGCGACATGCGCCGTGTGCGCATCGTGGGTGCAAAACCTTTTGCCATTGATGGCCGTCTGTTGCGGTAAAGTGGCAGTCAGCGCCCGCGCACCTCGGCAATCCCCATGCGCGCCAGTTCGTCGGCGCGTTCATTGTTGGGGTTTCCGTCGTGGCCCTTCACCCAGTGCCAGGAAATCTCGTGGCGTTTGATCGCCTCATCCAGCGCCTGCCACAGCTCCACATTCTTCACCGGCTTCTTGTCGGCGGTTTTCCAGCCGTTCTTCTTCCAGCCGAAAATCCACTTGGTGATGCCATCCTTCACGTAGTTGGAATCGACATGCATCTCCACCGCGCAGGGGCGCTTCAGGGCGTTCAGCGCCTCGATGGCCGCTTGCAGTTCCATGCGGTTGTTGGTGGTCTCGGGCGCGCCGCCGAACAGTTCCTTGCGCGTGCCGTTGTAGTCGAGGATCGCGCCCCAGCCGCCGGGGCCGGGATTGCCCGAACAGGCCCCGTCGGTATGGATGACGACCTTGCCCTTGCTCATGCCGCGGGCTGGTCCTGGCGCAACTCGCGTGGCAGCTTGAAGGAGACGTTTTCTTCGCGAAGCGTCACCTTTTCCACCGTGACGTCGTAGTGCGCCCGGAAAGCATCGATGATCTCGTTGACCAGCACTTCCGGGGCGGAGGCGCCTGCCGTGAGTCCAATCGACCGCAGGCCCTGCATCTCGTCCCAGTTCAGTTCGCTGGCCCGCTGCACCAGAAGGGCACGCGGGCAGCCGTTCTTCACACCCACTTCCACCAGCCGCTTGGAGTTGGATGAGTTGGGCGCCCCCACCACAAGCAGCATATCGATCTGTTCCGCGATGGACTTCACCGCCTCCTGCCGGTTGGTTGTGGCGTAGCAGATGTCTTCCTTCACCGGCCCGCGGATCATCGGGAATCGGCGGCGCAATACCGCGATCACGTCAGCGGTGTCATCCACCGACAGTGTGGTCTGCGTGATGTAGGCAAGTTTCGATGGATCGCGCACCTGCAGGGCTTCCGCATCTTCGGGCGTCTCGATCAGCACGACGGCACCCTTGGGCAACTGCCCCTTGGTACCGATCACCTCCGGGTGTCCGGCATGGCCGATGAGGATGATCTCCATGCCATCCTCATGGTGGCGCTGCGCCTCCAGATGCACCTTGGTCACAAGCGGGCAGGTGGCATCCAGCTGGAACATGTTGCGCCGCTGCGCCTCCGCCGGAATGGCCTTGGGCACGCCATGGGCCGAGAAGATCACGGGGTGGTCGCCAGCGGGAATCTCGTCCAGTTCCTTCACGAACACCGCACCCTTGGCCTTCAGGCCGTCAACGACGAATTTGTTGTGCACGATCTCGTGGCGCACATAGACGGGCGCACCATAAACCTCGAGCGCCCGCTCCACGATGTCGATGGCACGGACGACGCCGGCGCAGAAGCCGCGCGGGGCCGCGAGCAGGATTTTCAGGGCAGGCTTGGACATGGCCTGAGATGTGGCGGGGCAGGGCGGGGAAGTCAAGAAAATCGGCTCAGGGGGTTCAGCCGTGGTGACCATTCGGCACGTGACTGTGACGATGGAATTTGCCAGTTTCCCCTGCTTCGGAGGCTCCATGAAAATCAGCAAACTCGAAACCTTCTGCAATGAATTCGTGGGCTTCGTCCGCGCCACGTCCGACACGGGCGCGCAAGGCTGGGGCCAGGTCTCCACCTACAATGCCGATATCACCTGCGAGGTCTTTCACCGCCAGGTTGCCCGCCATGCGCTGGGCACGGACGCGCTGGATTTTGCCGATACTCTCAACCTCATTGGTGAGCGCGAGCACAAATATCCGGGCTCCTACCTCCGCCGCGCCATGACTGGCCTCGACACCGCGCTCCTCGATTTGCGTGGCAAGCTGGAGGGCAAGCCCGTCACCGTGTTGCTGGGCGGCACGCCTGGCAAGCTCCGCGCCTATGCCTCCTCCATGAAGCGCGACATCACGCCGGAGGATGAGGCCAAACGCTTCCTCAGGCTGCGTGACAAACATGGCTTCGACGCCTTCAAGTGGCGCGTCGGGGCGGAATGCGGCCGTGACAGGGATGAATGGCCGGGCCGCACCGAGGCTGTCATTCCCGTGGTCTCGAAAGCGTTGGGCGATGGCATCGACAAGCTGGTCGATGGCAACTCCTGCTATTCCCCGAAACGCGCCATCGAAGTGGGCCGCCTGCTGGAACAGAACGGCATCGGCCACTTCGAGGAGCCATGCCCCTACTGGGAGTTCGAGCAGACCAAACAGGTGACTGACGCACTTTCCATCGATGTCACGGGTGGCGAACAGGATTGCGAATTCACCGCCTGGAAAACCATGATCGGCATGCGCGCCGTCGATGTGGTCCAGCCGGATGTCATGTACATGGGCGGCATGCTGCGCACCATGGAAGTGGCACGCATGGGCGCGGAAGCAGGCCTTCCCTGCACCCCGCACGCCGCCAACCTCTCGCTGGTGACGCTCTGCACCATGCACCTGCTGCGCGCCATTCCCAACGCGGGCAAGTATCTCGAGCTCTCGATCGAGGAGGCGGATTACTACCCGTGGCAGTACGGTCTTTTCAAGAATGATCCGTACACGGTGGAAAACGGCCATGTCACCGTGACCGACGCCCCCGGCTGGGGCGTGGAGATCAGCCCGGATTGGCTGGACAAGGCGAAGTATCAGGTGAGCGGGGCCTAGCACCCGCCGGGCGCGCGGCTTCCCAGAGTCCCGTGATGGCCCGCTTCAGGCGGGCCAACCATTGGGCCGGATATGGGTGGCCCGCGTGAAGCGGGCCATGACGACGCGTTGGGATGTTGTCGGGACAGCGGGATCACGCACCGCGACGAAATATTCTTTCACCCGTCAAGCCTCTTGACGTCGGGGTGACGGAGGCTGTGATGGCCGGATGTCAGGCGTCAGATACGATTTCTGGCACCTCACCGCCCGAACAGATCCAGCTTCGCGTGGCGGTTCACGTCCTTGTAGAGCAGGTAGCGGAAACGGCCTGGTCCGCCCGCGTAGCAGGCCTGCGGGCAGAAGGCGCGCAGCCACATGAAGTCGCCTGCCTCCACCTCCACCCAGTCACCGTTCAGCTTGTAGACGGCCTTGCCTTCCAGCACGTAGAGCCCGTGTTCCATCACATGGGTTTCGAGGAAGGGAATGACGCCGCCCGGCTCGAAATTGACGATGGTCACATGCATGTCGTGGCGCAGGTCGGCGGGATCGACAAAGCGCGTCGTTGACCACACGCCGTTGCAGTCGGGCATCACGCTGGGGGCAATGTCCTGCTCGTTCACCACAAAGGCCTCCGGCGCTGCAAGCCCCGGCGCAGGTTCGTAGCGCTTGCGGATCCAGTGGAAGCGCGCGGGCTCAGCCCCCTCGTTGCGCACCGCCCATGAGGCACCGGGCGGAATGAAGGCGTAGGCCCCCGGCTTCATGATGTGGACCTTGCCATTGAGCATCAGGCCGAAAGACCCTTCGACCGAGAAGAGCACGCCTTCTGCCTGCGGGTCCGGCTCCGGGTGGTTGCTGCCCCCGCCATGACCCACTTCCATGATGTACTGTGAAAAGGTCTCGGCAAAGCCGGTCATCGGCCGCGCGATGATCCAGGCCCGCGTCTTGTCCCAGCCCGGCAGGAAGCTCGTCACGATGTCGCGCATCACCCCCTTGGGGATGACGGCATAGGCCGTGGTGAAGATGGCACGTCCGGTGAGAAGCTCGGCCTGCGGCGGCAGGCCGCCGTGGGGCGCGAAATACGTGGGCGTTTTGGTCATGGCAGCAAGGCTAACGGCCTCACGGCTGATTTGCAAACGCCTCGACGCGCCACGCCTCTGGCAGCCAGACCTCTTCGAGGTTCTCGCCCGGCCCCTTGCGGTCGATGATCAGGAAATGGCTGTCCGCGTCAAACACCAGCAGGGGATGATGCCAGACATTGCAGGCGTAATTCACACCCTGCCGACCCGTGGCGGAAAAGAGGTGATAGGTCGAGACATCGAGCGGGTCATCGCACACCAGCACCAGCCATGGCCGCTCCTGCATGGGGATGAAGGCCTGCGAACCGAGTGGGTGCCGCTCCATCAGTTGGATGGCGATGGGGTGCGGGCGCGGATTGGCGGTGAACAGGCTGACATTCACGGCACCGCCTTCGCGCGCGGCGTCAACGCCACACAGGTCGTTGAAGCGCTGGGCATAGCCCTGGTTGATGCTGCGCGGCGCGCAAGCAGCCGTTTCGATCACACCGCCATAGGGCTTGAAGGCCTGTGCGGTCAGAGGTGCGGGCGAGAGCCGGATCTCAGTCATCCCAGCGCCCCGCCATCCACGAGCCATTGATGGTGCGCCCGCTCCGCGTGGCAGACGAGGCGGTGGCTGACATCTCGTCCGCCGACAACTCAAGACTGAGGGCCCGCAGGTTGGATTCGGCATGGGCGCGCTTGTCGGTTTTCGGGATCGCGACAACGCCCTGCTGGATGATCCAGCGCAACACCACCTCATTTGCGGAGCAGCCGTGCCGCGCCGCCGCTGCCTGCACGGCGGGAATGGCAAAGGTCTTGCCGCGCGCGATCGGGCTGTAGGCCACCAGCGGCAGCCCCAGTTCGTCAGCAGTGGCCTTCAGCGCCGTCTGGTCCAGCAGCGGGTGGAATTCAACCTGGTTGCAGGCAATCACTTTGCCCAGCCGATTCACCGCCTGCCGCAGCATGCGCGGCGTGAAGTTGGAGACGCCAATGCGCCGCGTCCGGCCGGCCTGAAGCTCGGCCGCGAGAAGATCGAGTGCCGCGTCAATCTCCGCGTCAGGCGGTGGCCAATGGATGAGCAGCAGGTCCGGCGAGCCGCCCAGGGCATCGACCGAGCGCTTCACGGACTCCGCAAAGCGCGCCTGGCCCAGATTCGAAGGATCAACCTTCGTTGTGATGAACAACTGGTCCCGCGCCACACCGCAGGCAGCAATGGCCTCACCCACTTCGCGTTCATTGCCATACATCTGTGCGGTGTCGATGTGGCGGTAGCCCAGCCCGATCGCCATGCGGATGGTGTCGATGCAGGTGGCACTCGAGAGCGGATAGGTGCCAAGTCCAAGTGCGGGAATGCCATTGATGAGGGGGATGGTGGGGGTGGGCAAAGCGGAGGCCTTTCAAATGCAGGCTGCACTATCGCACCACTGTCCGTTGCATTCAACGCGGTGGCAAGCATGTTCAAAGGGTCGGGGTTGAAGCCGTGCCGCAAATCGCCAATAACCGGGGCATGACCACACAACCGATCACCATGAATGGCGCCGAAAGCCTCGTGCACACCCTCGTTGCCAACGGCATTTCCGTCTGTTTCGCCAATCCCGGCACCAGTGAAATGCACTTCGTCGCAGCGCTGGACCGTATTCCCGGCATCCGCTGCGTTCCCGGCATGCAGGAGAACGTCGTCACCGGCATGGCCGATGGCTATGGCCGCATCGCGCAGGCACCCGCCGCCACGCTGCTGCATTGTGGCCCCGGCTTTGCCAATGGCATTGCCAACCTGCACAACGCCCGCAAGGCCCGCTCCCCTGTCGTCAACATCGTGGGTGATCAGGCGACCTATCACGCAGGCTTCGCGCCGCCGCTCGCCATGGCCACGCAGACGTTGGCCGAAACCGTGTCGGACTGGGTGCGCACCTCCACACGGGCAGAAACCGTCGGCCGTGATGCAGCCGAAGCGGTGCGGGCCGCCCGCAGCGCCCCCGGCCAGATCGCCACGCTGATCCTGCCGTCGGATGCCTCGTGGAATGCCGGTGGTGTTCCCGCAGGCCGCTTGCCACCCTTCGCGGCGCGTCCCTTCGACATGGCCAAATTGCGCACGGCTGCCGCCATCCTGCGCGAGAAGAAGAACGTGCTCATCCTGCTCGGCGACCGCGCGCTGGAACACGGCCCCCAGCAGCATGCCGCCCGCATCCAGGCAAAGACTGGCTGCCGCCTCATGGCGGAATCGATCAACGGCCTGCAAGCACGCGGACAGGGGCGCATTCCCCTGGAGCGCGTGCCCTATCCCGCCGCCATGGCCATGGACCGATTGAGAGACGTCGAACACATCATCTGTGTGGGCTCGCGCGCGCCCGTGGGCTTCTTCGCCTATCCCGGCGTGCCCAGCCACCACGCGCCGGAGAGCGCCACGGTCACGGTTCTGGCCCAGCCGGGGCAGGACATGCTGGAAGCACTGGATGCACTGGCACAGGAAGTGGCCGCTCCCCGCACCGCCGTGTTTGACTCTGGCCGCAAGCCCGCCATGCCGAAAGGCCTGCCCTCGTCGGAAGGCTTCGGCCAGCTGCTGGGGGCCGTGCTGCCCGAGCAAGCCATCGTCGTCGATGAAGCCATCACCTTTGGCACCTTCATGTTCCCCGGCTCCTATGCCGCCGCCCCGCATGACTGGATGATGGTGACAGGTGGCGCCATCGGCTACGGCATGCCAGCCGCCACGGGTGCTGCACTGGCTGGCAACGGACGCCGCGTCCTCAACATCCAGGCCGATGGCTCGGCCATGTACACCATCCAGTCCCTGTGGACGCAGGCCCGCGAGAAACTTCCCGTGACCACGGTCATCATCAACAACCGCAAGTACCAGATCCTCATCGGTGAATATGCGGGCGTGGGCGCCAATCCCGGGCCGACTGCCCTCAACATGCTCGACCTCGGCAACCCGGACATGGATTTCGTCAAGATTGCCAATGGCCTCGGCGTCGAGGCGGCACGCGTTGATACGCTGGAGGATTGCGCCCGCCTGATGCAGGTGTCCTTCCGGCAGGATACCCCTTTCCTCATCGAATTGATGGTGTGACGCCCATGAACACGGAACAGGCCATTCAACTGACGGTCGCCGCAACCCGCGAAGGCATCTTTGCCGGCCGCGTCTGGCGCGATGGTGTGGGGCCCTGTGTCGTCACGCTGCGCACTGGCCGCGTCATCGACATCACCTCGCGCGCCATCACCAGCATGCGCGACCTCTGCGAGGCCGATGCGCCCGCACAGGTGGCGGCTGCCGCAACAGGCGAAGACCTCGGTGCGTTGGCGGACATCCTGCAAGCGACCGCGAGCGGGCAAGGTCCGGTACGCCTGTTGGCGCCCATTGACCTGCAAGCCATCAAGGCGGCAGGCGTCACCTTCGCCACCTCCATGCTGGAGCGCGTGATCGAGGAGAAGGCCCGTGGCAACCCGGCGCTGGCCGATGGCATCCGCCGCGACATCACCCGCCTCATCGGTGATGATCTCTCGAAACTCGTGCCGGGATCGCCGGAAGCCATGACCCTGAAGCAGGCCCTGATCGAAAAGGGGGCGTGGTCGCAGTATCTCGAAGTGGGCATCGGCCCGGATGCGGAAATCTTCACCAAGTCACAGGTGATGAGCGCCGTGGGTTTTGCCGCCGATGTGGGCATTCATCCGGTGTCGAAGTGGAACAATCCTGAACCCGAATGCGTGCTGGTGGTGAACAGCAGGGGTGCCATCGTGGGGGCCACGCTCGGCAATGACGTGAACCTGCGCGACGTGGAAGGCCGCTCGGCACTGCTGCTTGGCAAGGCCAAGGACAACAATGCCTCCTGCGCGCTCGGACCCTTCATCAGGTTGTTTGATGCCAGTTACGGGATTGAAGACGTGAATGCCATGGATGTCGCGCTTGAAGTGGATGGCCCGGATGGCTTCCACCTGACAGGCGGCAGCAACATGCGCCGCATCAGCCGCCCGCCGCTGAAGCTGGTGGAGGGCACCATCGGCCCGCACCACCAATATCCGGACGGCTTCGTGCTCTTCTGCGGCACGGTGTTCGCGCCCACCCAGGATCGAGACGCTCCGGGCTCCGGTTTCACCCACAAACATGGTGATGTGGTGAGCGTTGCCAACCCGAAGCTCGGTGCGTTGGTCAACACGGTGCGCTCCACGGCAGACTGCCCGCCGTGGACCTTCGGCGTCTCGCACCTGATGCGCAATTTGGCCGGGCGTGACTTGATTTAGGCCGGGCCCGTCGAGACCGCCTGCAGCACAGCAAGTTTGGCGTTCATCTTGCGGATGCGCCGCGCCAGCAGCCGCATGATCATCAGGTTGAAATGCGGCACCTTGCCCATCAGCACCATGAAGCGCTTTTCGTCGAGCGGCACCGCCTGAACGTCGGTCCTCGCGACAATGTTGGCGCTGCGCGTGGTTCGCTCGAGGAGCGCCATCTCGCCGAAGATGCCGCCGTCCGAAATCTCTTCCACGGGAATGCCGTTCACCTGCACTTCCACGCTTCCGCTGCGGATCATGTACATGAGGGTTCCGTCATCGCCTTCTGAGACGATGGTTTGCCCGGCCTTGATGGTGACTTCAGGGATGTTGAGATCCTTGAAGATGCGGAAATCGATGGGCCGCTCCTTGTGGGGGTCCAGCATGTGTGCCTCTTTCTGCGCCCGGTTGCCGGCACAATAGGGCCACAAGGCTGAACGGCCCCTGACGGGGACGTTCATCTGCTGTTGCGGAATGAGGCCGCGCTACCCTTTCACCGCGCCCATGGTAAGGCCACGTGACAGGTGGTTCTGGATCAGGATGATCAGCAGCAGGATCGGAAAGAATGCCATGAAGGCGATCAGCGCAATGGCATTGTAGATGATGCCGTCCGAGCCGCCTTTGAAGTTGGCCAGGGCAATGGACATTGTGTAGGCCTCTTTGCGGCCAATGATCAGGGTGAGCAAATATTCATTCATGGCAAAGACGGATGCGATGACAGCAGCCGTGATGATGCCGGGCAGGCACATGGGTATGATGATTTCCCAGAGGATGCGCAAATCGGAAGCGCCGTCAGTGCGGGCGGCGTCTTCGATTTCATGGGGAATGTCGATCATGTAGGAACGGATGATCCAGACGACGATGGAAAGATTGATCGCGGCGTACACGAGCATGAGCGCCCAGACGGTGTCGAGCATCCGCATCTGGGCGAAGAGGACGTAGAGCGGGATGGCAACCACCACGGGGGCCATCATCTTGGTGGACAGGATGTAGTTGCCGATGTCTTCGCGGCCCTTGTAGCGATAGCGCGCCAGTGAATAGGCAGCAGGAATGCCAAGCAGGAGGCAGATGAAGACACTTCCGGCGACAGCCGCGATTGAATTGAAGAAATACTTCATCATGGGCCATTCCTCCCAGATCTTGGCCCAGGTCTCCATTGTGAAGGTTGGCCAGTAGATGGGATCGGGCGCGATGATTTCGACCCGGGGGCGCAATGCGATTGTCGCAAAGTACCAGATGGGCCAAATCGAGACGACAGCCCAGGACAACAGGATGATGGTGCCAATGATGGAGCGCTTCGACTTCATGATTCAGTTCCAGACCTGAAGTAACGGCGCACCAAAACCTGCGCCAGAATGACCGTGAGGATCAACACCACAACCGAGATTGCGGAGGCATAGCCGAAATCAGGTCCGTCCCAGGCCACGCGGTTGATGTAGTAGCTCAGGGTTTCCGTGGCACCGCCGGGGGCGCCGTGGGTGATGAGCTGAATGGGAGTGAACATGTTCAGAATGTCGATGCCGCGCAAGATCAGGGCAACGGCGATGATGGGTCGCATCATCGGCAGGGAGACATTGAAGAAGGTCGACCACCACGATGCGCCATCAAGCCTGGCCGCTTCTTCGACCTCCTTGTCCTGCCCCTGCAGGCCGGCAACAAAGATGATGAAGAGAAAGGGTGTCCACTGCCAGACATCAGTGAAAATGACCACAAACCGCGCCAGCGCGGGCGAAAACATCCAATCAATATTGAAGTCAATGAGGCCGATCCGCTTGATCAGGTCACTGATGATGCGTCCGTCATTGAACATCAGTTTCCAGATGAAGGTGACGGCAGACGGCATCAACAACATGGGCAGCAGGAAGATGATGCGGAAGCCCTTGACCCAGGGGTCGCGGTAAACAAGCGCCGCCAGCAGCATGGCGAGGGCGAATTCGGCAAGCAGCGTGATGGAGCCCAGCAACATCGTGTTCCACAGGGCGTTGAAGAACTCATAGTCGGTGAGGAGTTGCTTGTAGTTGTCGAGGCCTGCCCATTCGAGCTTGAACTTGCCGCCGTAGAAGGAGCGGTAGAGCGCATAGATGCCGGGATAGAGCGTGATTGACAGCAGGTAGACGACGGCCGGCATCACCAGCAAATAGGGGAACAGCTTGCGCGCCAGGGGGCTGCGGCGGCGGCGGGGAGCTTCGAGGGTGACGGCGGTCATGGGCTGAGTGTGTCGCTATTCTGCTACGGTGGCAACTGTTGCCTCCACCCACCCCTGCTCCTCCCTGTCTGGGAGGGGTGAACTGCGGTTATCCCCTTCTCGATGGGAGGGGAAAGGGATGGGTGGAGGCGACAGGCAAAGATGGCCGGGGTTTCCCCCGGCCATCGTTGTTACGAGAAATCAGATGGGGGCCTTCTTGCCGGCGCCCAGGTTGAGGCCAGGTGCCATGGAGGCGTAGGACACGGGGTCCTTGCCAGCATAGAAGCCGGACTTCGTCATGATCTCCTTGACCTTCGCGGCAGCGTTGTCGAGTGCTTCCTTCGCACCGACCTTGCCGACGATGGCGTCGTTGATCTGGAAGCCGATTTCCTGCTCCATGTCGAAGGCCGACGGCAGGCGCGGCGAGCACCAGGCGTAGTCCAGCGACTCGGCCCAGATCTTGGCCGGCTGCGAAACCTTGCGCAGGTTCTCGTTGTTGAGCACCGAGCGGTAGCCGGGCGCAACGCCGTTGGCGTTGGCTTCGTTCATGGCCATGATCGACGAGGTCGTGAGGAACGAGAGCAGCAGGAAGGCTGCTTCCGGTTCCGGCGACGTCGCGGCAACCGACGAGGTCGAGCCTGCGATGTTCGGCGGGCAATAGGTGCCGCCGGCAACGCGCGGTTCATAGATCGTCAGGATGTCGTCACCGAGCTTCGACTGGTCAGGGCGCGTGGCCTGGGTGCCCGAGTCCTGCCACGAGATGTTGCAGGCGATCTGGCCACCGAGGAAAGCGCCACGGTTGGTCGGCCAGTCGGCAGCGGCAACGCCTTCAATGGCGTGCTTGGACAGGGCGAGGATGGTTTCCAGGCCCTTCATGCCGGCGTCGCCGTTGAAGATCGGTTCCCACTTGTCGTCGAACAGCATCATGCCGTGCTGGGCGGCAACATGCTCCCACAGGTAGGTCGCCCAGAAGCCGCGGCCAGCCATCATGCCGATGCCCGCAACGCCCTTCTGTGCCTTGTTCAGCTCAGGAGCCAGACGCACCATTTCCTCGTAGGTCGGGATGGTGGTGGTGGAGTCCGGATCCTTGCCGAGAACCTGCTTGAAGATCGACTTGCGGATGTGAACCTGCTGGATGTCGCAGTCGAACGGAATGCCGAACATGCCCTTGTCGCCAAAGTTGGCGTAGTTCAGGCGGTAGGTGTCATAGAAATCGTCGAGCGGCAGCTTCCACTTGGCGGCATAGTCGTCAAGCTTGGCAAGCAGGCCCTGGGCGGCGAAGTCGCCGAGCCACGGAGAGAAGAACTGCATGCAGTCGAACGACGGGTTGCCCGACATGGCTTCCGAGACAATCTTGTTCTTCATGTCGCCGTCAGGGATGGCCACGAGATCAATGTTGATGCCCGAGAGATCCTTGAAGGGCTGCGTGCCCTGAAGTGCCGATTCACGGTCGTCCGAGGAGATCAGGAAGCGGACGGTCTTGCCGCCGTGTTCCTTGCGGATGGCTTCCCAGTCAGCGGTGCGGATCCAGTCCTTGTTGGGATCCCACATCAGTTCGTCGCCGTTCAGGCCGTACTGCTTCTGGTAGTCCTTGTTGACGTAGTTCGCCACGTTGATCTTGGCGAGAACGTCGGCCGGGTTTGCCATGTCGGCAAAGGCCCGGTTGACGTTGAACAGGTTCACGCCGCCCACGCTGAGCGCCGCACCCGTGGCCGCCGTGCTCTTGAGCAGCGAGCGGCGGGTGACGAGACCCGACTTCTTTGAAATCATCACTTTCCTCCGTTGGTGTGGCCTGGATGTATGAACCCATGGGCTGCGGCAGGCCAGCCGCGGCACGGGTTTTTCGGAGCCTGCCCTCCAGGGAAAAAGGTCAGGCGCGAAAGCGGGAATGACGGGCAGGGAATGGGAGCACGCGACGCATCCACGCGCTTGCGAAGGCCGCCAGGCGGCACGCAAGGCACATCGGCAAATCTGGAGATACCTGTGACAGGCATCGCGTCGATCCTCCCGGGACGGTCCTTCGAGGGGCCGTCATTGTTGTCATTTCAATTAGACTACTAAATGTCTTTTCAGGATGCAAATGTTTCGTTTTGGGTGGGGATAAGCCAGCATCAGTGCAAATGAGGGCCAATCTTGGACCGGCTCACCCGCCCAAGGGCCCGAAAACCGGGATAACGTCTGTATTTCGCTACAATTGTGCTATGGACAAGCAGATGTATCCATCGCCCCGAGCGCGCCCGAATGGCTGTGGACCGTAGTAAGGAAACTGACTTGCCCCGCGAAAAACCTCCCGCCCCTGCCACAGAGCCGCTTCCCGAGCGCACCGCCGGTCGCGTTGCCCGCAACCGCATGCGCATTGCCTGGATGTATTATGTCGAGGGCCTCACGCAGAACGAGATCGCCGACCGGCTCGGCATTGGCCGCGTCACGGTGGTCCGCAACATCAACGAGGCGCTCAAGCAGCGCGAAGTCAAGATCTGGATAACGGGCGGCGTGGCCGAGTGCCTGGACCTTGAGGCGCAACTCAAGACGGTGTTCGGACTGGCCGATGCCGTGGTGGTGCCGGAGCCGGCAGAGCCCACCCACGTCAACAAGGCCATCGGATTTGCCGCAGGCATGTATGTCACCGACCAGCTCACCGACAATTTCTGTCTCGGCGTGGGCTGGGGCGCGACACTTTACGAGTCGTTGCAAA
Source organism: uncultured Alphaproteobacteria bacterium (assembly GCA_937870685.1). Classification (GTDB taxonomy): domain Bacteria; phylum Pseudomonadota; class Alphaproteobacteria; order Rhizobiales; family Aestuariivirgaceae; genus Aestuariivirga. The sequence goes on along the minus strand of CALMZX010000076.1, from coordinate 30,755 downwards.
CCCTCTCGCCGAAGGAACTGAACAATGTCGAAGTGGTGTCGCTGTTGGGCGGCATCGTGCAGGCACGCCGCTTCAATCCGGCGGAATTCGCCTGGCAGTTTGCCAATACGGTCGGCGCCGATTGCTACCTGCTCACGGCCCCGGCCGTGGTTGACTCACCCGAGACCCGCCGTGCCCTCATCGAACGATGCGGCCTCGACAGTGTGTTGAACCGGGTGGAGAAGATGGACATGGCCTTGGTCAGCGTCGGCACCATGTCCGCCATGTCCACGTCGTTCCGCTTCGGATTCTTCGGAGAAGAGGAGCGCCAGTCACTGCTTGCGGCCGGCGCGGTCGGCGACCTGCTCTACAATTTCTACGACGACCAGGGCCGCATCGTCGATCATCCCATCAACGAACGCGTCATGTCCATGCCGGCGGACCGCCTGCGCAAGGTGCCGCGACGGGTGATGATCTCTGGTGGCAACGACAAGGTTCCGGCACTTCTCGCAGGCTTGAAACTGTCGGATGCCAACGTCCTCATCACCAACGAGGAAACCGCCCGGGCGCTGCTGGCATCCAGGGGTCTCTGAGCCGCCGCTGGCCTGCCCGCCGTCCGGCATTTGGACTTGCGCCGCCGACCCTTCTTGGGGATTGTGTTGCCATGCCAAGAGACCCGTTGAACGGGCGGATGGCAGGGAGAAAACGCAGTCCAATGAACCCCAAGAGGTGGTCAATGAAATTCAGGTTTTTGACGGCGGCATGTGGCCTTGCCATGGCCTTGTGGAGTGGTTCTGCCAACGCGGCAGGCGAACTCAATATCTATAATTGGGGCGACTACACCAATATGGATATGATCAAGAAGTTCGAGCAGGCCTATGACATCAAGGTCACCATCACGGACTTCGACTCGAACGACACGGCGCTTGCCAAGGTGCGCGCCGGCGGGCACGGCTTTGACGTGGCCATCCCGACATCGAACTTCCTGTCGATCTGGATCAAGGAGGGGTTGCTGCTGGAAACCAACCCAAGCCAGATGGAGAACTACAAGAACGTCGATCCGCGCTGGAAGGACGTGCCCTATGATCCCGGTCGCAAGTATTCGGTGCCGTGGCTCTGGGGCTCAACTGGCGTTGCCGCCAACAGCAAGGTCTACAAGGGTGACGTGAACACCTCTGCCATCATCTTCGATCCGCCGCCGGAACTCGCAGGCAAGATCAACGTCGTGCCCGAGATGGGCGACGTGATGGCGCTCGCCATCATGTACATGGGCGGTGACATCTGCACCGGCGACAAGGAGGTGCTCAAGAAGGTGCGCGACAAGCTGGTGGAAGCCAAGCCGAAGTGGCTGTCGATGGACTACAGCTCGGTCGAGAAACTGGCCAAGGGTGACTATCTCGCCAGCCTCGAATGGAACGGCGGCACCTTCCGCTCCCGTCTTGAGAACCCGGATATCCGCTATGGCTATCCCAAGGAAGGCTACATCCTGTGGATGGACAACGTGGTGGTCTTGAAGGACGCCAAGAACGTCGAGAACGCCAAGCTCTTCCAGAACTACATGATGACACCGGAAGCGGCTGGCCTGAATTCGACCTTTGCCCGCTACGCCAACGGCGTCCTCGGTTCGGAAGCCTTCATGCCGGATGACATGAAGACCGCCAATGAGATCATGATTCCCGCCGAACTGCAGGACAAGGGCAAGTTCATCGATGCCTGCGCGCCGGAAGTCACTGAACTCTACGGCGCCATCTGGAAGGAAGTGCTGCGGTAACGTCCAACACCTTCAACATCTGTGCGGCCTGCCTTGCATTGCAGCGAGTGCAGGCCGTTTTCTTGTTACGGCGCCCTGACCGGCAATCCGGCGGCAATCCAGCCGATGTCGGCGCCCTTGCCCAGCATGCCACCCGCCACATCAATCAGGTCCGCGAGGTCCGTCTGCGCTTCGAGTGCCTGCGTCACCTGGCCTGAACGGTTGCCGCTGCGGCAGATAAAGGCCAGCCGCTTGCCGGGATTGTCGCCCGCAAGTTTGTGGACCTCGTCCATGAAGCTGGGCGAGGTCATGTCGATCGGTGTTGCGTCTTTGGCCACACCCGTCTCCGCCCATTCCTCCGGCGTGCGGACATCAACAAGAACGGCCTGACCCGCCGCCACCTGCGCCGCCACATCCACCGGCGACATGCGTTCCGCCGAGAAGGCGGGTGAGATGAAGAGGAGGGCTGCTGTCAGGAGCGGGGCAAGGCGCATGGGTTTGTCCGGTTGTTGAGATGATCTTCTGTTTGTGGAGCGTGGGAGAGTGTGTTGCTCATCCCCGCTTCAGATAGACTTTGACGAAGCTGCTCTTCAGCGTTTCGCCCTTGGCGGGAAGCGTTTCGCTTGCACCCGATTGCGCCGCCGCATGCACATCTTCAAGAGCCTGCCGGATGGCCAGGATTTCCGGATCATTGGCCTCTGCCTCCACCACCTTCAGCTTGTCGCTGACACCGGGATAGAGCGACGCCAGCTTGGCCGCGTCCTTGGCATTGGCGGCCGCAAGGATCGTTTCCATGGCATCGTGGAAATCGACCAGCGCCACGGCGAGCATCGAGAAGCCGTTGCGCTTGAACATGTCCTGGAACACCGGCCGGACCTTTTCGAGGTCAAGATGGGCCTGATGCAGGTCACCGCTGCGGACCAGCGGTTCAACGGCCGCAAGAATGCCATTCACGGTCTCAAAGTCGGACACCAGCTTGCCATCCCCCTTGAGGTCATGAGGCCGGTATCCTGAGTACTTGGCCACAAAGGCCGCAAACGCCGGCTTCAACTGGTCAAGGTTCGCGACCGCTTCGTCGCGCTGCGCCTTGCCGGTCAGGAACAGTGTCTGCTTGTAGAAATGGTTCATCGCGTTGAAGTCTTCGAGGAAGAATTTGCGCGAGAAGAACATGCTGGCGTAGCTGCCGCCCGCAGCGAGTCCCAAGAGAAGCAGCGCCACCACGGCGCGCTGCCAGGGACGGCTCGTGCCTGCAGGACAGGCCTTCACGCCAATCACCCGGTACAGCGGGCAGAAGCGCAAGGCCGCCGTCACGAGAAGGATGACGCCCACGGCGGCAGCAACCCAGTTCCACGGACTGCCCAGCCAGAAGTAGGCGAGTTGCAGGAGCCCAATGCCCAGCACCATGCGCACGAACCTGTCGGGAGAACGAATGTTGGCCACGGCAAATCCTTTCCATTAGAATATGCGAATATATTGTCAGAAGGCGCCGTGCGCAACCTTGATCCGCGTCAAGCGGCAGGAGGTCTCGCGCCAGAGTCGATCAGATGATTTCGTCCTCGTCGGGCATGGCGTCCACCTTGCTGGAGGCCTTGGCCTTGATGCGCGCCACATGGAACAGGGCGTCTCCGCGGTTGACGATGGGCAGGTTGGTCTTGCCGATGATCACGCCATCGTCTTCCGCGAAGACCGGCACGCGCACCTGACCCAGAGGATCGGTGATGATGCCGATGGGCTCGCGCCTGCCCACCTTGTCGCCGACCTGCCGCACGGAGTGCAAGATTCCGCCCTCGGGAGCGCGCGTCCAGGTGCTCGACGTCGAATGCACCGTGACGGCATGGCCCGGAACGGCTGGCGCAGTGCCGATCATGCCGATCGATTTCATCACCCGCAGCGTGCCTTTGACGCCCGTTTCAATCGATGCCTCGTCGAAGCGCAGCGCTTCGCCGCCCTCAAAAAGCACCACCTTCACGCCCGCGTCCTTGGCGCATTGGCGCAGCGAACCGTCGCGCAGCTTCGAAGTCATGATGACAGGAGGAGCAAAGGCCTCCGCCAGAGTCATCAGGTCGTCGTCCTTGGGGGCGATGCGGATTTGCGGCAGGTTGGTGCGGTGCAGGGCCGCCGAATGCAGGTCGATGCCGTATTGCGAGCGCAGCACCACCTCGCGGAAGAACAGGTCGGCCAGCAGCGATGTCAGTGAGCCTTGGTCTGAACCCGGAAACGAGCGGTTGAGATCGCGCCGGTCCGGCATGTAGCGGGAGTGGTTGAGGAAGCCGAAGGCATTGACGATGGGAATGGCGAGCAGCGTGCCGCTGAGTGACTTCAGCGCCTCATGCCCCAGCACCCGCCGCACGATCTCAATGCCCTGGATCTCGTCGCCATGCACGGCGCCGGAAAGAAACAGCACCGGTCCCGGGCCGCCATGCACCACATGCACCGGCAGGTTCATGGGGCTGGCATTGGCCAGCGTCGAGACGCCAAGGTTCACCGTCTCGCGCGTGCCCTGCGCGACGATCCTTTCGCCGATCTCGAATCCGCCCATGCGCATTGCCCCTTTTCCCCGCCGCAGAGACTAGCCCTTGCCGCGCGTCTTTGTCTTGTTCGGTTTGGCGTGTTTTTCAAGGAACGTGATGATGGCGCGGGCCACGTCCTTACCCGTTGCCCCTTCGATGCCTTCCAGCCCCGGCGAGGAGTTGACCTCCATCACAACAGGCCCGCGCTTCGATCGTAGCATGTCCACCCCTGCCACATTGAGGCCCATGGACTTGCAGGCCTTCAGCGCCGCTGCCTTTTCCGCCGCCGACAACTCCGCCTTCACTGCCGATCCGCCCCTGTGCAGGTTGGAGCGGAACTCGCCCTCCGGCCCGGCCCGCTCCATGGTGGCGACGATCTTGCGACCGACCACGAAGGCGCGGATGTCATGGCCCTCGGCCTCCTTGATGAACTCCTGCACCAGGATGTGGATGTCGGCACCATGAAACGCCTCGATCACCGACTTCGCCGATTTCTGTGTTTCGCCCAGCACCACGCCGATGCCTTGCGTGCCTTCGAGAAGCTTGATGACGACAGGCGCACCTCCCACCATCTGCAACACGTCATCGGTGCTGCCCGCCGAGTTGGCGAAGGCTGTGACCGGAAGCCCAACGCCATCACGCGACAGCAGTTGCAGCGCCCGCAGCTTGTCGCGGCTGCGCCCGATGGCGACAGATTCATTCAGCGGATAGACGCCCATCATCTCGAACTGCCGGAGCACCGCGAGGCCATAGAAGGTGTGTGACGCCGCGATGCGCGGGATCACCGCATCAAAGCCCTCCAGCTTCTCGCCGAGGTAGCGCAGCTCCGGCTTGCGCGAAGAGATGTTCATGTAGCAGCGCAAGTAGTCCACGGGCACGATCTCGTGGCCGCGTTCCTGCGCCACGGCGATGATGCGCTGGTGCGAATAGAGTTTCGGATTGCGGGTGAGCAGGGCGATTTTCATGGCTGTCGTGTCTTGCGGTCGAGGAGGAAGGTGCGGGCCGGATTGACGAGAAAGCGGCCCTTCAAGGTGTTGCGGCCCAAGAGCATGGGCACGTCCATGTCGGTGCGGTCGGTGAGTGTGATTTCGGCCTTGAACACCGACTTTCCCACTTCCAGTGTCGCGCGAATGACGGCCCGCATCTCGCTGATGCCATTGGAACTTTTGATGCGCTTCTGGCCCACCAGCGGGGCCTTGTAGGTGCGCCTGCGGCCCTCGTCGATGATGACGAAGGTAACCCGCCTGCCACTCACATGGATCTCGTCGGCATGCAGTGCCGCCGAGCGCGCGCCCGTATCGAGCTTCGCCACGATCGGCCCCAGCTTCAGCTTGGGCATGCGCACATGCTCCTTCCATCCCGCCTGCGGCAGGAGGAACATGGTGGGGCGGGGAAGAGTGGTCATGGGCTTTGCTTACAGCAGCACGCCGGATTCTGCCAAATCCCTCACGGCCGGATAATGGTGATGCCTGTTCCTTCGAACCTGTCCATCGCCGCCAGCGCAGCCGGCGCCTCGTCCAGCGGGATGTGTTTCGCCACCAGCTTCTCCGGTTGCAGCACGCCCGCTTCGATCATCCGCAGCATTTCGGGATAGCGGTGTGCCTGCATGCCGTGGCTGCCCTTGATCTCGAGTTCATAGGATATGACGCGATCCATGGGCATCGCTGCGCGCGCATGTTCGGCCAGCATCAGCCCCACCTGCACATGCCGCCCGCGCTTGCGCAATGAGCGCACCGAATTCATCGCCGTCACCGCATGGCCGAGCGCATCGATGGAAAGATGTGCACCACCCCCCGTCACATCGCGGATGGCCTGCGCGACCTTCACACCACCGGAGGCATTGATGGTGACGGCCGCGCCCAGCGCCTTGGCCAGCGCCAGCTTCTCGTCTGTGAGATCAACGGCGATCACCTGCGCCCCCATGGCGGCGGCGATCATGATGGCCGAAAGCCCGACACCACCGCAGCCATGCACCGCCACCCATTCACCCGGTGCGCAGCGGCCCTTGTCGATCACAGCGCTGAAGGAGGTGACAAAGCGGCAGCCCAGTGCAGCCGCCGTGCCGAAAGCCATGGCGTCCGGCAGGCGCACCACGTTGAGGTCGGCATGTTCCAGCGCCACGAACTCCGCGAACGAGCCCCACATGGTGAAGCCCGGCTGCACCTGGTTGTCGCAGATGTGCTGGTGCCCCGCCGCGCATTCCCCGCAGGCCCCGCAGCCGGAAACAAACGGCACCGTCACCCGGTCGCCGACCTTCCAGCGCTTCACGTCCCGGCCCACGGCAGCGACGGTTCCCGCCAACTCGTGCCCCGGTACATGCGGCAGCTTGATGTCGGGGTCGTGCCCCATCCAGCCATGCCAGTCCGAGCGGCACAGCCCCGTCGCCTCCACCTTCACCACAAGACCCGTGGGAGACGGCGTGGGATCAGGCACCGCCGCCACAACGGGCACCACGCCAAACTGCTCATAGAATACGGCACGCATCACGGAGGTCCTCTTGCATCGCGGCGCATGTGCAGCGCCAATGCCTCACATTCAATGGGATGCGCGCCAGAAAGGCAAGCCGCGCCGCAATCATCCCCAGCGTGCAAATGCCGCGTGCACCGTTTGTGTCCTAGGTTTCCGGGGGAAGGGATGGTAGGCAGCGGACAAATATCCGCCACAGGCGAATCGGGGCAAATCTTGAACACATCTTCACCGGCAAACCACGGCGGCACGCAGTATCCTGCCGCGCTCCGCGCACTGGCGCGCGATCTTTCGGAGGCCAGCAAGGCCTTCAATGACGCCGACAATCGCCGCGCCGCCTGGCAGCTGCTGTCAACCGCGCTGCTGTTCTTCCCGCTCGTCGCCCTCATGTTCGTGCTGGCGGAAACGCATTATGCCTTGGCCCTGCTGCTGGCCATTCCGGCGGGCGGCCTGCTCACCCGCTTCTTCGCCCTCCAGCATGATTGCGGCCACGGTTCGTTCTTCACCGCGCGCGCCGCCAACGAAATGGCAGGGCGTTTCATCAGTGTGCTGACGTTCACGCCTTATGACTACTGGCGTCGCTCCCACGCCCAGCATCATGCCGGTTCCGGCAATCTCGACCGTCGCGGCATCGGCGATGTCGATACGTTGACGGTGCGCGAGTTTGCCAGCCTCGGTTTCTGGGGCCGCCTGCGCTACCGCGCCATGCGCCATCCGCTGGTGGCGCTGCTCATCGGCCCGCCGGTCTATTTCCTCTTCCTGCAGCGCGTCATGTTCAACACCAGGCTCGGCATCGCCGCGAGCCTGAAAAGCATTGCCGCCCACAACGCGGCTCTCATCGTTTTCTATGGCGCGCTGATCTACGCCTTCGGCCTTGTTCCTGTGTTGCAGGTGGTGCTGCCGGTGGTGCTGATGGGCGCCTGGATCGGCGGCGCGCTGTTCTATGTGCAGCACCAGTTCGAGGAGACGCTGTGGGATTCGGCTGACGTGTGGGACGTGAAAGTGGCAGCACTCAAGGGCAGCTCACACCTCATCCTGCCGCGCGCGCTGAACTGGCTCACCTGCGACATCGCCATCCATCATGTGCATCACCTGTCGAGCCGCATTCCCAACTACCGCCTGCGCGAATGCCTCGACGCACTGCCCGCCCTGCAAACCATCTCGCCCCATCTCACCCTCGGCCAAGCCATCGCCTCCGCCCGCCTCGCCCTCTGGGACGAAACCACCCGCAAACTCATCTCCTTCCGCCAGTTCAAAACGCAATACGCGTGAGAGGCGGGTCTCCCCCACGTTCAATCCCCATACACTTCTCCCTCCCCCTTGTGGGGGCGAGCTTGCGAGCGGGGTGGGGTTTGGTGGTGGTGCAGGTAAGTGCAGGCAACGACGGCAGCAGCGGCAGATATCTCAGGTTGCGCAACCTTCCCCACGACACCATATTGCGCGTCGCGAAGGGAAGCGCGTGATGGCAATGACGGCGGCGGACATAAGGGATCGGGAGAGTTTTCGTACATGGCTTGAGTCACGTCCAACTAAGTGGAGGCAATTAGCCACCATAGCTCTTGCGCACCGGTCTGCCATGCGGACGCTTCCCATATTGCGGCGATGGAACAGTTTGGCCTTCAAAGAAGAAGTCTCGTTGCTTGGTCTAGCATTTCGCCAGTGCATAATCTCGCGTGGCAAAGGCATTGTGCCAACAGGAGAGTTCATCCAAGCCGCTCAGGCCCTTGATGGGTTCCATGTCGCGGACAATCCTGCAGCCAATGCTGCATTTATTGCGACAGCATCGGCGGCTACAACAGCATGTACCGCCTACGAAGAGTCTCTCGTCATATACATCGGTGCTGCTACTGCCGCCGCGAACGATGCTCATGTAGCCTTCTCCGCCACTCAGAATGCATTGGAATTGTCTATTGCACCGCCCGTGATCTGGAATGAAGTACTATCTGACAGTACGTTTATTGAACTCGGTGGCGATCCTGAGGTTCTACTGGCAAGGCCATTGTGGACAAATTCATCTGCCTGGTGGTTAAATGAACTCCACGCATTTAGGCAAAGGCTCATTGGCAGAGAATTCAGGCAATTTGGTTTCGATATTTGGGTTGAATGGTATGAAACCGTTGCCTTCGGCCTTCCCGCCTTTCGCATCCGCTCTGATGAATTGCGCGACAGACTAGCCAGGGACATAATACTTGGGTCGACGGATGGTGCTTTCGACAAAGATTTTTGGAACCGCGACCCCGCTGCAATCAACGCCGACATCAAGCGCTGGGTGGAGGAGGCGCGGGCGGCGGATCGCTCCAATTCAACGCAGTCAAAAGCTCCTTTGGCACCGGAGTCAGCAGTCGCGCAGCCCAATCCTAGTGTCACACAGTTCGCACAGGGTGAAACAGGCCTGGTCACCGCCATTGCCGATCCTCTTGAACCGGCAGCGGATCGGGCAATGCAGGACTTACGCGAACTCTACGAAGAGGCACGGGACAAGGCGCTGGCGGCACAAAGTCTCGGTCGCAACATGCTGGGCCCCTGTCATGATCCACTGGAGCAGGTACTGACCAATGCGCCAGAGGACTTTGCTTTGGTTCGTGTCAACCGTCTGCATGCCAAGCTCTCATCCCTGCGCGACCGCGTGTACTTACACGAACAGCAAATGGCAAAACCGATTGAGGATCGTGATCTCTCGCTGGTCCTGCAAGAGGAAGTCGCCGTTCGCCTGTCGGCCTGCGTCAAGCAGTTCAATCTCGTCATGGCCTTTGACAAGCGGGGGCGAGAACTCAACAGCCTGCAACATGGTCCGGAAGCACGTTCCCGCGCTGAGGCGATCAACACAGCGTTGCGGCCCGTTGTCATCAACGTCGGTGATGTGGGGGATGCAGCCGTAGTCAACATTATTCTTAGCGACAATAACGCCGTCACGAATGCATCGCGGGATATTCATGGCGATCAGGCCGTGGTGCGCGTGGCTGAGCAGAACGAAAATCTTGCCATGGCGGTTCTGCAAGTTGGCTGGCGCATCGCGCGGGAAGCGGAAAGGCAGGGTCTTGCGCAACCCACACTTGAACTTGTGATTTCAGTCGCCGGTCAACACGGACCGAAACTGCTCGAATTCATCCAAAGATTTGATCAGGCATTTCTGTGGCTGGCGCAACACGTGGAAGCGTTTCAGATATTGTCGGCGCTGATCATGCTGCTGGCGTCTTACCGTATTGCAAACAAGAAGCCTTAGCCCCCTCACGCCCCCCACGTCTCCTCAAGCACCCGCAACCAATTCCCGCTGGTAATCTTGCCGATCAGCATCTCGCCATATCCCGCATCGCGCATCGCCTGCACCAGGTTCGGCAATCCCCTTGCGTCGCCGATGGGGGCGGGGATGCGGGCGCCGTCGAAGTCGCTGCCGAGCCCGACGCAATCTTCGCCCGCCAGCGTGATCATATGGTCGAGGTGGCGCAGCATCACGTCCAGGCTTGTGTCCGTGGTCCAGCGCCCGTCCGGTCGCAGGAAGCCCGTGGCGAAGTTGAGCCCCGCCATGCCGCGCGTGGCGCCGATGGCGCGCAACTGTTCATCCGTCAGGTTGCGTGACGAGGCGGCGACGGCATGCGCATTGGAATGTGTCGCCACCAAGGGCGCCTTGCTCACCTTGGCGATGTCCCAGAAGCCGCGCTCGGTGATGTGCGAACAATCAATAAGAATGCGAAGCCGATTGCATTCCCGCACCAGCGCCTCACCCTCGGGCGTCAGGCCCCGGCCCTGGTCGGGCGAGGCGGGAAAACGGAAGGGCACGCCGACGCCAAAGGCATTGGGTCTCGACCACACTGTCCCGATGGAGCGCAAGCCCCGCGCATAATAATCCTGCAGGTTCGAAAGGTCGGGCTTGATGGCCTCCGCCCCTTCGATGTGGGTGATGAAGGCGAGCGACCCCGCCGCCATGGCGGCGCGCATCTCCGCCACCGTGGTGCAGGCCGTGACCGCCCCTTGCGCTTCGGTGAAGATCGCATCGCGCAACGCCAGCATGGCAAGGGCCGAGCGCTCCGCCGCGCGCTGTGAGAGGGCGCCGGCATAGGGCGGGTTCAGGTCTTCATCCGCATCGGGAACCGTCTCGTGCGCGCCCGGCGAGAAGATCGCGAAGAAGCCGCCCGCCATGCCACCCTCGCGCATGCGCGGCAGGTCAAGATGGCCCGCGCCATCACCCTGCACGAAGTGCCGGGCGGCATCAGGGGATTTCGTCTCGTGCAGGCGCAGGAGAACGTCGTTGTGGCCGTCAATGATGGGGAGGGTCATGAAGACTCAAGACACCCCCTCAGTCCTCCGGACAGCTCCCCCAACAAGTTGGGGGAGCGTGTTGCAATCGCCCTCCCTCAGCTATGCTGGGGGAGGTCCCGAAGGGGGAGGGGGTGTTTCCGCTATTTGGGGCTTACGCCTTGGAATGCATCTCCGCGACGTAATCCCAGTTGATGAGATTGTCGACGAAGGCTTCGAGGTACTTCTGGCGCAGGTTGCGGTAGTCAATGTAGTAGCTGTGCTCCCACACATCGACGCCGAGGATGGGCGATGCGCCGTGCATCAGCGGGTTCTCGCCGTTCGGCGTCTTGGAGATGGCGAGCTTGCCATCCTTCACCGAAAGCCAGGCCCAGCCGGAACCGAACTGCGTCACACCCGCCTGCACGAAGTCGGCGCGGAACTTGTCGTAGCCGCCGAGATCGCTCTCGATCGCCTTTTCCAGCTTGCCCGGAATCTTCTTGCCGCCGCCATTGGGCTTCATCCAGTTCCAGAAGTGGATGTGGTTGTAGTGCTGGCCCACATTGTTGATGAGGCCGGCGTTCTTGTCGGCGAAGGCCTTCTTGCAGATCTCTTCGATGGAGGCCGAAGCCAGCGGCGAATCCTTCAGCAGGTTGTTGCCGTTGGTCACATAGGCCTGGTGGTGCTTGTCGTGGTGGAACTCAAGCGTTTCCTTCGACATGTAGGGGCCAAGCGCGTCGTAGGCATAAGGCAGGGCAGGAAGTTCAAGGGCCATTGGTTCTCTCCTTGGGTTGTGGAGGCTTTATCTAGTCGCTGCGCAGCGGGCCTGCAAGGAAGAGACAATTCACCCCCGTCATGTCCTGAACAGCGGCACCCCCAGGACGGCCTGCGCAAACACCGCGCCCGTGATGAGCGCGCAGAGCAGGGCCGCCACCCACACAAGGCTGCGGCGCCCGGAAAGCGCGGCAAGGGGGACGATCTGCGCTGCGTGCATGCCGATGAAATGCGCAATCCTGAGGTCGCCACCCGTGGTGGACCAGCCGAAGAAGCCCGTGCCCGTGGCATCGCTCAGGTCACCGCCCACGCTGTGGCTCAACTGCGCCCCCACATAGGCACCTGCAAAGCCGCCCAGCACCGCCCCTGCGATCAGCCCCACGGCGGCCGCTTCTGTCATCACGCCATCGCGGCGGTGCCGCCACAGCCGCGCCCCCACAGTGCCTGCGATCACCAGCATGAGCACCGCGCCCACGCCCATGAGGCTGTAGAGCAGCTGCGTGGTGGGTGTGGAGATGTTGAAGTGCGAGGCCTCGGCCCGCGCCGCGCGGAAGCTGATGTAGGCCATCTCGCCCCAGCCCATCAGCAGCATGAGCGGAATGGCCATGCGCATCATCCGCGCTTTTTGTTCGGCGGCAGGCAGGTAGCTCAGCGCCCAGCCCACCGTGGCGAACTGGATGGCAAGCGAAGAGAAAAACTTGGCGGGTTTCAGCCAAGTGCTCACGCCATTCACTTCACGCGTGTCCACAAACTGCAGGGCGACACAGACCAAGGCGAGCCCCAGCATGGCCAGCACCGTCCACCACAGGAAGGTGGAACTGTTGCGGATGCGGGCGAGAATGTCGGCACCCAGGGATGGCGTGGCGGAAACGGAAAGCGTTGTCATGGCAGGGCCTCAGGCGGTGTGGGGTTGCGAGCGGGTGAGGAGAAGGACGATCTCGCTGGCGAGAAAGCCCATGGGACCGAACAGGAAGGTGGCGGGCAGAAGTCCCGCCAGCCACCAGCGGCTGGCGCCTGCCTCCATCACGCGCCGTGCCACAAGGGCACCCATGAACAGGTCAAAGGCCAGATAGTGGATCCACCCCGCCAGCGCCGCCCAGGGGGAGGTGAAGAGCAGCTGCACGTTGGCCAGCGTGTCAAAGCCGCCGGGCGACCGGCCGAAGAACAGCAGGATCAGCAGCGAGTAGAGCGCGGCGAAGCCCAACGGCCACCAGCGCCCGGCAACCGCGTCACGCAGGTGCGCGTTTCTGTGGATCACGGCAAAAGCCAGCACCAGCCAGCCCGCGAGAGCGGCAGGGTTGGCAATGGCAAAGACTTGCTCGGCTGTCATGGAATGCGCCTCAATGTTGACGGTGGCAACATCTGACTCAAAATATTGACGCCGTCAAGATATTTTGACGTTGTAAAGATGTGGCGACTCGCCTAGCTTCCGCCATATGTCCGGGGAAACGAAAAAACCGTATCATCACGGAGACTTGCGCGACGCGTTGCTGAATGCCGCCGAGGATGCGCTGGCCGATCTGCCGCTGGAAAAGGTCTCGCTGCGCGAGATCGCCCGCCGCGCCGGGGTCTCCCATGCCGCCCCCAAGCACCATTTCGCCACTGTCGGAGAACTCTATGGCGAACTGGCGGGCCGTGGCTTCGAGCGTTTCGTGACCGCCCTGGACGAGGCGGCAGGCCGGGGCAACGACCAGTCCGCCGCCGCCCGGTTGCAGGACATGTCCCGCGCCTATGTGCGCTTTGCACAAGGGAACCGCGCCACCTACGGCCTCATGTTCGGCAAACGGGCAGGGGTAGAACGCACGCCTCGCATGATGCATGCCGCCTTCGCCGCCTGGCAGCAATTGGAGCGCGAGGTGATCGCCCTGGCCGGTCCCCAGCGCGCGCCAACGGGCGCCCTCATGGTCTGGTCGGCCTGCCATGGCTTTTCCATGCTGCTGCTCGACCAAGCGACACCGCCCCACATCGATCCCGATCAGGCTGTGGAGGCCATCACGCGGCTGGTGATTGCCGGCCTGCAATCCGATACATAGGCTGAATGGACGTCGACATTTTCACCCTTGCGCTGCTCGCCCTCGTCGGTCTCGTGGCGGGCTTCATCGATTCAATCGCGGGCGGCGGCGGCATGCTGGCGCTGCCCTCGCTGCTCTTGGCCGGGCTCGATCCGCTGACGGCCCTTGCCACCAACAAGATGCAAGGCACCTTCGGCACGGCGTCGGCGACCTACACGTTCTGGAAAAAGGGCCTGCTCGATCCGCGCGCCCATTGGAAAACCGTGGCGCTCGTATTCGTGGGCGCTGCCTTGGGCGTGCTGATGGTGTCCGCCGCGCCGCGCGCGCTGCTCTCCATCATCATGCCGGTGCTGCTGCTCGCCGTGGCGCTCTATTTCGCCCTGTCGCCGCGCCTCACCGATGAAGCCTCCGAACCCGTCTTCCCCATGGCCGCCTTCGCCTTCGGGCTCGCACCCGTCATCGGCTTCTATGACGGCTTCTTCGGCCCCGGCACGGGCTCGTTCTTCATGCTGGCACTGGTCAGCATCTTTGGCCTTGGCATCATCGAGGCCACGGCCCGCACCAAGCTTCTTAACTTCACCTCAAACCTGGCGGCCCTGCTGATCTTCGCCTTCACCGCGAAGATCGTGCTGGTCATCGGACTGGTGATGGGGCTGGCCCAGCTTGTGGGTGCCTACATCGGCGCGCATGTGGCGATCCGCAACGGCGCACGCATCATCCGCCCGCTGCTGGTCCTCGTCTGCATCGCCATGGCGATCAGGCTGCTCTTCGATTCATCCAATCCGCTGTGGGCGTATTTCTGACACGCCTTTCGACGTGCAAGTTGCCCGGGATTGCACTCACATGAACGCCTGCAATCCCGTCTGCGCCCGGCCGAGGATGAGGGCATGCACGTCATGGGTGCCTTCATAGGTGTTCACCGTTTCCAGGTTCACCATGTGGCGGATGACGTGATACTCGTCCGAGATGCCGTTGCCGCCGTGCATGTCACGAGCGGCCCGCGCCACATCCAGAGACTTGCCGCAGTTGTTGCGCTTCATCAGCGAAATGGCCGGCGGTGCGATGGTGCCGCGTTCAAGTCCGCGCCCCAGCGACAGGCAGCCGTGCAGGCCGAGTGCGATCTCCGTCTGCATGTCCGCCAGCTTCTTCTGCACCAGCTGGTTGGCGGCGAGCGGCTTGCCGAACTGCTTGCGGTCGAGCGTGTATTGGCGCGCCCGGTGCCAGCAATCCTCAGCCGCGCCCATCACACCCCAAGCGATGCCGAAGCGCGCCTTGTTCAGGCATGAAAACGGTCCACCCAGTCCCTTGGCCTTGGGCAGCATGGCATCCTCAGGCACTTCAACATTGTGCAGCACGATTTCGCCGGTGATCGAGGCGCGCAGCGAAATCTTGCCCTTGATCTCCGGCGTCGAGAAACCCTTCATGCCGCGCTCCACAATGAAACCGCGGATATCGCCCGCCTCGTCCTTCGCCCAGACGACGGCGATGTCGGAGATCGGCGAATTGGTGATCCACATCTTGGCGCCGTTCAGAACATAGCCACCCTGCACCTTGGCGGCGCGGGTCTTCATGCCGCCGGGATCAGAGCCCGCATCCGGCTCCGTCAATCCGAAGCAGCCGATGATCTCACCCGTGGCCAGGCGCGGCAGATACTTCTGCTTCTGCGCCTCGCTGCCGAATTCCTCGATCGGGTGCATGACAAGCGAGTTCTGCACGCTCATGGCCGAGCGGTAGCCGGAGTCGACCCGCTCCACCTCGCGTGCCACAAGGCCATAGGCCACATAGCCGAGGCCCGAGCCGCCATAGGCGTCCGAGGTCATCACGCCGAGGAAGCCCATCTCGCCCAACTCGCTCATGATCTCCCGGTCAAAGCGCTCCTCGCGGAAGGCCGACTTCACCCGCGGCATCAGCTTGTCCTGCGCGAAGGCGCGGGCCGAGTCGCGGATCATGCGCTCGTCTTCCGAGAGCAGGCTTTCCAGATCGAGCGGGTCTTCCCAGTTGAAATCAGCGAGTTTGGCCATGATTGTCCCAATGTGTTTGCAATGCACCATTGAAGCCCCGCCACAGCCCAAAGTCAAATCAGCGGAACGAATGAGGGCGTTGCACGGGGCACACATCATCCGGGACAAAGGCTTGCGGCCTCCGGCCCTTTGCTTATGGTGATCCAGGGGGGCGAGTGAAAGAGGGAGCGGTTTCATGTCCTGGCGCAATGCACTGCTCAAAGCATCACTTGTCACTTGCGCGACCGCGGCGCTTCTCGCTGGCATTGCCTGGTGGGCAGCGCGCCCGGTAAAACCGGATGACTTCTACACATGGAATGGTGCACCGGGCGACCCGGGCAAACTCCTGCGTGCCGAGCCCTATGGACTTGATGTGCCACGCGGCATGCAAGCCCAGCGCATTCTCTACGCCACCACGCGGCTGGACGGCCGACCCGCAGTTGCAAGTGCCATCATCATGCAGCCCCTCCAGACGGCAGCGCCATCACCCGTTGTGGCCTGGGCCCATGGCACCACGGGCGTGGCCCCCGGCTGTGCTCCATCCGTCACCATGCCCTTTGCCAATGTACCAGCCCTCGGTGAATTGCAGGACAGGGGCTGGACTTATGTTGCCACCGACTATGTGGGGCTCGGCACGGACGGCGGCCATGCCTATCTCGTCGGCGCTGACGCCGCCCGAAATGTGCTGGATGCCGTGCGCGCCGCGCGGACGGTGGATAGCCTGGCGCTCGACAACCGCGTTGTCGTCTGGGGCCATTCGCAGGGTGGCAACAGCGCCCTGTGGACGGGAATGATTGCCTCCAGCTACGCGCCGGACGTGAATGTGCTGGGCATTGCTGCCCTCGCACCGGCAAGTGATCTGAAGGCGCTGCTCAATTCTTCGCAGAAGGGCGTGTTCGGAAAAATTGTCTCGTCCTATCTGCTGTATGCCTATGCCGCCACCTATCCTGATGTGAAACGCAACGAACTCGTTTCAGGATTGCCGGCGCTTCTCACGGCGGACATCGCAGGTCGCTGTGTTGGTGGTCTTGAAACGCTGTACTCCGTTGCTGAAACGGCACTTTTGCCTGCAGCGGGCATTTTCGACAACGAGCTGTTGCAGGGTGCGATGGGGAAAAGACTCGGCGAAAACACGCCCGACGGGCCGTTCCCGGTTCCCGTGCTGCTGGCGCAAGGCGAAAAGGATGACCTCGTGCTGGAATCCGTGCAGAAATCCTACGCCACCGCGCGCTGCGCGGAAGGTCAGCCCATCGACTATCGCGTCATTGCGGGCCGCGACCACATATCGCTGGTGGCTCCGGATTCGCCGTTGTCTTCCGCGTTGGCGCAGTGGACGTCAGATCGTTTTGCGAACCTGCCTGCCGCACCAGCTTGCTGATCTCACCGGATCAACCCGCTCAGTGCCTTGAACTGCGGCGTGCCCGCTTTTTCTAGCAGTTCGAACAGCGCCATTTCGGTGTTCACGGCTTCCACCCCGGCGTGGCGCAGGCGCGAGAAGGCGAGGTCGGCGGAGGCGGGCGCGCGTGACGACATGGCATCGGTCACGGCAAACACCCCGAAGCCCGCACTGGCGAGGTCCACGCAGGTTTGCAGAACACACACATGCGCTTCGATCCCCGCCACCACAACAAGCGGCCGCCCGCCTTCATGCAGTTTGATGAGATGATCCTTCATCGCCTCATCGCGCCAGCAGGAGAAGGTGAGTTTCTCGAACACCTCGGCATCATTGGCTGCAAGCTGCGGCACGGTGCGCCCCAAACCCTTCGGATACTGCTCCGACACAGTGATGGGCAGGCCCAGTTCCCGCGCCGCCGTCATAAGAATCGACGCCTTCGCCACCACCCGGTCCGCTTCCGCCATGGCGGGCAGAAGCCGTTCCTGAATGTCAATCACCAGCAGCGAGGCTTTGGAGGAATCAAGCAGCATTCATCTTACCCGTCACCATCAGGCCGAAGGCATAGACCTCTGCCACTTCCTTCAGCCTGTCAAAACGCCCTGAAGCACCGCCGTGGCCGGCCCCCATGTTGATCTTGAGCAGCAGCATGTTTGCGGAGGTATTCAGTATACGGAGCTTCGCCATCCACTTCGCCGGCTCCCAATAGGTGACCCGCGGGTCGGTGAGGCCACCCAGCGCGAAGATGTGGGGGTAGGCTTGCGCCCGCACATTCTCATAGGGCGCATAGGCGGCAATGGTTTCGTAGGCGGCCTTGTCTTCAATCGGATTGCCCCATTCCGGCCATTCGGGCGGAGTGAGCGGCAGCGTGTCATCCAGCATGGTGGTGAGCGCGTCGACGAAAGGCACCTCCGCCACGATGGCCTTGAACAGGTCCGGCGCCATGTTGGCAACAGCACCCATCAGCAAGCCACCGGCACTGCCGCCCTGCGCCACGATCTCGCCCCGGCGCGTCAGGCCCTGTTTCACCAGATGTTCGCCCACGGAAATGAAATCCCGGAAGGTATTCATCTTCTTGTCGAGCTTGCCGGACTTGTACCAGCGGCGGCCCTTTTCCTGGCCGCCACGAATGTGCGCCACGGCATAGATGAAGCCGCGGTTCACCAGCGAGAGGATGTTGGTGTTGAAGCCGGAGGGCATGGAAATGCCGTAGGAGCCATACCCGTAGAGCCAGAGCGGTGCGGAACCGTCCAGCGCCACGTCCTTGCGGTAGAGCAGGGTCACCGGAACCTGTTCGCCATCATGGGCGGGCGCCAACAACCGCCGCGCCACGTATTGTGAGGGATCGTGGCCAGACGGAACTTCCTGCGTCTTGCGCAGCACACGCTCGCGCGTGCGCATGTTGTAATCGAACACCTGCGATGGCGTTGTCGGAGACGAATAGCTGAAGCGCAAGGTGTCGGTCTCGAACTCGCGCATGTCACCGAAACCCAGCGAGTAGGCCTCTTCAGCAAAGGCGATGGCGTGTTCTTCGCCGTTCGTCATGTTGCGCACGATGATGCGCGGCAACGCATTTTCGCGCTCCAGTCGCACCAGCCAGTCCTTGAACACGGCAAATCCCACAAGGAAAATGCCGGGGCGGTGTGGCACAAGATCAACCCAGTTGCCGGGCGAGGGGTCGGAGACGGGAGCCGTCACCAGCTTGTAGTCTTCTGCACCATTGATGTTGGTCTTGATGATGAAGCGGTCGCCGTGGTGCTCCATCTCGTACTCGATGCCAGGCACCCGCGCGGCCACCAGCTTGGGCTGTTCCAGCGGTTTTTCGGAATCGATCAGCCAGCATTCCGATGTGTCGTGGTCGTGCACGCTGATGATGATGAAGCGCTCGGAATGGGTGGAGCCCAGCCCGGTGAACATGCCGGTGTCCTTCTCCTCGAACACCAGCACGTCATCGGCCTGTTGCGTGCCCAGCCTGTGGCGGTAGCTCTTGAGCGGGCGATGATGCTCATCCTGCAATGTGTAGAAGATATACTGCCCGTCCGCTGACCAGGTGGCGCCACCGCTGGTGTTCTGCAAAACCTCGTCCCGGTCCTTGCCCGACGCAAACTCGCGGATGCGCATCTCGTAGAACTCCGAGCCCTTGTCATCCTGCGACCACGCGGCGAGCCGGTGATCCGGTGAGCGCGCCACCCCACCAAGGCTGAAATAGGGCTTGCCCTTGGCGAGTTGGTTGCAGTCGAACAGCAGTTCTTCCGCACCACCCGCCTTGGGCGTGCGCTTGAGCAGCGGATATTGCCCGCCGATGACAAACGAGGAGGAATACACATAGGGCCCGTCCGGCGATGGCACCGACTGGTCATCCTCCTTGATCCGGCCCTTCAGTTCCGCGAACAGCGCCGCTTGCAAGGCTTCGGTGCTTGCCATCGCGGTTTTCGTGAACGCGTTCTCCGCTTCCAGGTAGCTGCGGATGTCCTGCGGCAGCAGGGACGGGTCCTGCATCACCGCCTGCCAGTTCTCCGCCTTCAGCCACTTGTAGTCATCTTGCTTGGCGTGGCCGTGCCAGGTTTCGGTCACGGGGCGTTTCTCCGCCACGGGCGGAGCCATCTTCGTTTCGGTCATTCTGTGCCTTCGGGTTTGAAGTCGAGGGCCACGCCATTGATGCAATAGCGCAGGCCCGTGGGGCGGGGTCCGTCCGGGAATACATGGCCGAGATGGGCCTCGCAATCGGCGCAATGGACTTCGGTGCGCTTCATGAAGAAGGAGCGGTCGGACTGTGTGCCCACGGCCGCCTCATCGGCGGGCTGGTAGAAACTGGGCCAACCCGTGCCGGACTCGAATTTCGCGTCCGACGAGAACAGCGGCTTCCCGCAACACACGCAGGTGAACATGCCCTTGCGCTTTTCACCGTTGAGCGGACTCGTTCCGGCCCGTTCGGTGCCGTGTTCGCGCGCCACGCGATAGGCTTCCGGCGACAGTTGCGCTTTCCATTCCGCGGATGACTTGCTGATCTTTCCCATGACTGAAAACCTCCGTCGCAACATGTAGGTGGGATCGGGCCACACGCCAATGGCAGCTCCGGCAGATGACGGGGAATTTACCAAGCATTCACCATAACCTCAAACCTTAACCATGGAGGGCAACGGGATTGGTCGCAATTAAGCAAGTTTGAAACTGTCTCCGTCATGGATTGCTTGGGGAAACAAGTCTCTGGGTATGATGACTGTACACGTGGGCATAGGTGGGGAGGGCGCTGCAATGGCAGCTGCCGGGACTATTCGTCCCCGCATTGGCGCTGACCGCTTCAGGGCGCTCACCGAGCGGCTGAAGAATCCGTCCGCGCAGGTCCCGCACATTGCCGTGGCGCCTGTCACCGTTCAGCCCATTGCCGTTCCGCCCATTGAAGTTCAACCCGTGCCGCCTCCCGATGAGCACGCTGAACCGTCCGTCATTGTTGCACCTCCGCCAGAACTGGCATCTGCTCCTGATGTTTCGCAGGAAGTGTATGATGTCACCGCTCCGGTGAGCTTTGCGCCGGAACCGGAGATCCTGCCGCAGGACAATCCTGAAGTTCCGCAGCATGCGCCACCAGCGCAAGATTTCGGCATTCCCGATCAGGACGCTGCAGGCACCGAAGAGGTGATGACCGTCGAGGCCGAAGCGGAACCTGTCGTCGTGCCTGAACTTGTCCTTGAAGTGGCACCGGAATTCCCGCCGGAGGCCATGCCCGATATTCCGCCGGAGCCTGTTGCGGTACCGGCAATTGAACCTGTCTTCGAGCCCGCCCCGGCACAGCCTGCTGCTGCCGCGCCACAGGCGCATCTCTCGCCGCTGGACCGCATTCTCTCCGCCGAACACAAGGTTGCGGCACCGGTGGCGCTTCCTGAAATCCTTCCGCCACCGCCGCCTCCGCCACCACCGCTGGTGATTGAGGAGAATGGCGAGAAGATCACCGTTGCGCCGCCCAGCATGGACGCGGTGCAGGAGCGCCTGCGCGAAGACGCCAGCAACCGCCTGCAGCAGCTCGACATCGAAAACATCTGGCGCCAGGTGCTGGCGACCCCGACCCTGGAAGAGCGCGCCGAATTCCTGCGCGAGGCTGCCGAGATCATGGCGGCGGAGCAGGGTGTTGACGTGACAAAGATGCTTGCGCCCGAGCATGATCTCTCGCGCATCGAAGTATCGGCGGAGCCTGTGGTGGAGGAGCCCGCTGCAGCACTCGTGGCCGACTACAGCGAAGATGAGCAGGTGGAAACTGCGGAACTTGCCCGCTCCCTTCTGGACATGATGGCGTCAGGATCGAGTTCCGGCCTGCCGCACGAACGTGCGCTGGCGGCGGACACGCTTCTGCGCCTCCTGCCCAAGCTCGCCGTGAAGCCGCTGGCCATGCTGTCCCAGCGTCTTGCCATCATGGACAATCCCCCGCAGCTGCTGGTTGCCAAGCTGATCCGCGATGACCGCGTGGAAGTCTCCGGCCCGCTGCTGGAAGATTGCATGCACATCACCGACCAGGACCTGGCCATGGTTGTGGCGGAAGAGAATCCCGGCAAGCGCCGCATGGTGGCCCGCCGCCGCAGGCTGTCGCGTGCCATCAGCGACAAGCTGATTGCCACGGCTGACGCCTCCGTGCTTCTCACGCTGGTGCGCAATGCCAACGCGGAAATTTCGCACGACGGATTCAACGCGCTGATCGAGGAGGCCGCGAGGCACGACGAGCTGATGGCCCCGCTCTCGACGCGTGGCGACCTCGGTGCACCGCATGCCTTTGAACTTTTCTGGCCGGCGCCGCCGCAGTTGCGCCGCTATCTGCTCCACCGCTTCCTCACGGACTCGGAAACACTGACGAAGATCCTGAAGATCACGCTGTCGGCGCAGGCTGGCGACGAGGGCAAGGATGACGTCAACCTGCCGAGCGCCGGTGATGTGATGGAGTATCTTGAGGTCGCCTGCCGCGGACGAACCGAGACTGCGGCCGCGAAACTCGGTGAGGCGCTGAATGTCGATGCCGCAGCCATCCACCGCATCCTGATGGATCGCGAGGGCGAAGCGCTTGTTGTGATGCTGAAGGCAGCCGGCTTCCCGCGCTCCAGTGTTGGCGATCTCCTGCCGGCACTGAAGCGGGGTGAAATCGCGCTTCTTGCTCCGGAGCGCGACACCACCGAGTTGCAGACGATGTTTGACACGCTCTCGCTCAACAAGGCGCGCATCCTGCTCACCTATTGGAACTGGGCCGTGCGCAAGGCCGGCCCCTACGCCCCCGTCCACTGAATATATCGCAAGTTGAAACGTCAACCTCGTTGCGTATTGCTTCGTCTTGCATTGGCGCGTAAGGCACCATCCTCTCTTTTTTCTTTCTGGAACCAGGAAATACATGATGACTGACACATCTCTTCTCTCGCTCACCGCGCAGGTTGTTGCCGCATATGTGTCGCGCAATGAAGTGCCGCGCGCCGATGTCGCGCGCTTGGTTGCTGAAGTGCACGGTGCGTTGCAGGCAGTCGGCTCCGGACAGGCCGTGGCCGCTTCGCCTGACCTCAAGCCGCAGAAGTCTTCGATCAAGAAATCGGTTTTCCCTGACTATCTGATCTGCCTTGAAGACGGAAAGCGCTTCAAATCCTTGAAGCGCCATCTGCGCGTGAAGTACAGTCTCACGCCCGAACAGTACCGCGCCAAGTGGGGCCTCGCCGCCGATTATCCGATGGTGGCGCCGCGCTATGCGGAAACGCGCTCCAAGCTGGCGAAGTCCATGGGGCTTGGCCGCAAGAGCAAGAAGCGCCGCTGACTTTTTTGCCGCATCGCGGTTGCCGACTCTTGCGGATCACGAGTCGCCGATTCATACACTGGGGAATCGGTAGGACGACCGATTCGGCAAATAAGGGGCGGCAGTGGATTGGGGTCAGGACGGTAGGGCGTTCAGGGCGCAGCTTGTTGTGCCCGAGCAACGCCAACTTTACGATTATTGGCTGGCAAAGGCCGGGGTTTCCCGCATGCCTTGCCGCGCCGACATCATCCCCGGCGAAATCCCGCGCATGCTCTCGGGCATCAGCCTTGTCGAGGTGAAGGACACCATCGGCTGCTCGCGCGTGCGGCTGGCCGGAACGCGGCTGCGCGAAATCTACGACCGCGAAATCACCGGTCTGACACTCAACGATCTCGATTGGGGTGACAAGCGTGACTACTGGCTTGCCGCCTTCGAGCGCACCATTGCCGAAGGCCTGCCCACCCAGGGCGTGGTGAAAGGCCCGCGGCTGCACAAGGAACACATGGTGCAATACTGGCTGCGCCTGCCGCTGCGCACCGCTGCCACGGACGTCGGCATGGTGCTGTGTTTCGACTACTTCATGTCCGCCACGGACCGGCTGGACGACGAGGTCGCGGCCATCGCCTGAAATTGCGTATTGATTCCTATTATAGGATATGCTAGCGACCACTTCCGCCAGAGGAGTGAGTCATGTCTGTATCCTGTTTCGCCGAAACCAAAACGCAATCGCCCGAAAAAACCTTCCTGAAGCGCCTGCGTGCCAACGGCGCGGCCCTCCTGCAGCGCAACGGGCGCTGGCATGTGATGTCGCCGCAGGCCGGGAGCCAGCGCGTTCTCGCGGTGAAATCCGCGCCCGTCATTGCCGCGCTGGTTGAAGCGGGAGCACTTGTGGCGGGTGACGATGGCCTGTTCCGCCCGGCAGCGGCCGCCCTGCAGGCGGTGCGGAACATCCGGGAAAATCCGCTCCAGCATGTCATGGCCACGGCCTCGCAGGACCGTGATGGCCGCTTCGAGGCCGAACACCTCAAGGCCGCCGAACGCCTGCGCCGCGACTATGAACGTGCACACCTGTCGCCCCGCGTGACCACGAACTACGTGCCCGCCACATCCTCGTCACGGCACTGGCAGATGAGCGACAATGCCGTGTCCCGTCTGAGCGACGGCGCACTGGCAGCGCGCCAGCTGGTGCATGACGCGCTGGAGGCCGTCGGTCCCGAACTCTCGGGATTGTTGCTGCAGGTCTGCTGTCTTACGGCAGGCCTCGAGGAGGCCGAGCGCAGGCTGAGTCTGCCGCGCCGTTCGGCCCGCGCGATCTTGCTGCTCGGGCTCACGCGTCTGGCACGCCACTACGGCCTGAAGCCGCGCCTGCGCCACGCCGGTCCGTCACAGATCGGGCATTGGGCCGTCTCGGACTACCGTCCGTCAATCATGCCGCGGCAATCGCCTGGGCAGCATCTGCCTTGATGCGCGCCACCATGGAGGCAAGGCCATTGGAACGTTGTGGCGTCAGGTGTTCCCTCAGGCCGAGTTCAGCAAAGATGGCGGCAGCATCGATGCCGGGAATGTCGGCCACGTTGCGGTTGCCGAAAATCATGAAGGCGATGGCGATGAGGCCTTTGACAATGAGGGCATCACTGTCACCGGTCAGCACAAGCTGCCGCTGTCCGCCGTGGCTCTCGACACGCGAATGAATCCACACCTGGCTGGCGCAGCCGCTCACCTTGGTGGCCGGTGTCTTGAGGGCGGGGTCCATCGGCGGAAGGGCCTTGCCGAGATCAATGACGTGGCGGTAGCGGTCTTCCCAGTCATCAAGGACTGCGAAATCATCGCGGAGGGTCTGGAGCGCGTCAGTCATGCGACCGCTGACATAGCGCTTTCCGGCTGCCGTTCAACCCTTCTTGGGTTTCGGCGGAGCCTTCCACTCGGTCAGCAGGTCTTCCAGCTTCAGGGTTGATTGTGACTGTGCAAGGCTGGGTTCACCACCAACACTGCCCGTGGCAATCGGGTCAGCGGCGGCCAGATCGGGCGGCAAGGCTGTGGCGCGCGGCTCGGCGGCACCTGCGTCATTGGCCCATTCATAGATGAGCCTGGCGCTGTATTTCGCCTTGGCTTCCATGGTGACCGCGAGATGCCCGGCCGTCTGGCACACGCCAGGCCTGCGTTCACAGAAGGCGCGCACGTCGGCGAAGGTTTCCGCCGCAGCCGAGACATAGGCAAAGCTGCTGGCGGTTGGCGCCACAATGCCATTGCCCTGCACTGAGACAGGCGGGCTCGGCATGGCCAGCGCCACGGCACCAAGTATCACTGCGTTTCTCAAGATCCCCATGAGTAACCCCGTTATCGTTCACCGCGTTGTTGTTCCGGTGTTCCGTCCACGCCTTCTCATAGCAGGCCCGCATTTCCAGCCGTTGAAGCGGCGGCGGAAGCTTTGATTCAAATGCGGCGCAATCTGGTCACCATTCATTCACCACGTTTGTGGGGGATGGGCGGCTCACGGGAAAGGCGGCATTAACCAGAGCAGGGCAGAGTGGCATCCCAGTTGAGTGAGTTGCGTATGGGTCGTTCGTCGAAAGCCAGGGTTCGTGAAGTGCCGGAGGAGCATGGGGGTGGTGTCAGCCCCGGTGCGGCGGCGCTGGCCGTGTTTGCCCTCGGCCTTGGCGGCATGATCGTCTGGAACGCCTTCCTCGGGCCGCACGCCGCAACTGGCGCCCGCACGCTGCTGACGCAGATTCCAAAGGGTGCCAGCACCCATGTGGAAGTCGCTGTCCCCGCCAAGCCCCTCACAACCGTCACCATCAAATATGATCCGCAGGTCGAGGACGTGCAGCGCGAACTGATGGCCACAGGCCACTATCGCGGGCTTGTGGATGGTGTCGCGGGAAAGCAGACGGCGATTGCCATCAAGAGCTACCAGCAGGACAACCAGTTGCCGGTCACGGGCGAAATCACCCGCCAGCTTCTGGACCACATCCGCTACACGCGGAAAGTGGCGGCCGCATCGGAATTCACGGGCTCGGTCGCGCCAAAGGCAGAAGTCCCTGATCTTCCGCAAGCCAAGCCACGCGTACTGAAACAGGCCGCAAAGCCGCTAGCGAAACCGGCCGCGCCAAGGCCGCAAGGGCTTGCCCGCGTGCGCGACGTGCAGCAGAAGCTGCGCAAGCTCGGCTATGACATTCCCGCCGTGAACGGCGAACCCGACGAGGTGACGCGCGCCGCCATCCTGAAGTTCCAGATGGATTTCGGCCTCGCCATGGATGGCACGATCAGCAAGGAACTGCTGGCGGGCCTGAAAGTGGCGGAAGCAGCGACCGCCGCAGCCCAGCGGTGACACCGCGGCTCAAGACCAATTTCTGGGTCCAGGCCTTCCTGCGCCGCTGCGACATCGGCGGACACTTCGGTGCCGTGGTGAAGAAGGGGGCGGAGGAGGCGGGCGCGCTCTACATTGTGATCAATCATCTCGATGGCACGCACGATCTGCTGGCTCCGGCGCCGGGCGCATCCCATGATGATGAAGGCGAGCGCCGCTTCGTGAAGGATTTCGCCGCACCCGTGCCGTGGCAAGATGTCGCCGCGCGCATGGAGAAACGCAAGAAAGCCGATCCCGATCTCTGGCTTGTGGAAGTGGAAGACCGCTCCGGTCTCGCCGGGCTCGTTGCCGAAGCGTGAAATCGCTTAGCCATTTGTTAACCATGACTGGACTTAATCAGGCCAACGGGGTGAACCACTCAACCTGGGGAATGAGGCTTTCGTCATGTCATCGGTACTGGAATTTGCACTGCGTCCGAAGGACAGAAAGACTGCGGCACCGCAAGGCAGCAGCGCCGAAATCATCATCTTTCCAGGCGTGCGCTTCGAACGCCTCTGCGAAGACGAAGACATCTTTGAACCGGCAGGGCCGAACTCGCCCCACGCCGGCCACAGCATGACCCGCCACCGCGCCGGCAAGAGCTGATACGAATCACTTCACCCGCTGGCAGGTGCTGTTGCGCACGGCCGCAAGCGTGGTACCGCGGAAGATCGGGTCGGCAACCGGAACCCAGATCACTGCTATTCCCTTTTCTTCCGGTGTTTCCACCTTCCAGCCCACCTCGCTGATCGCTTCCGCTTCGCCGCCGTCATCAAGCGCGCCCTTGATCTTGGCGAGAATGTCCGGCGATTGCGACAGGTCCACGGTGAAGCTGCTTTCGCCTGCCTGTGCGTCGGTCAGGGAATAGACCTGCCGTCCCTTCACGGTGAAAATGGAGAAGGTCCAGTAGCCGCGCGGCAGCCTGGCGGAAATCTGCATGGGCCCCTGCGTGAGGTCATAGCGGCACATGGCCACCACATCATTGGCCGAGTAGGCGGGGAAGAGCCTGGCGACCTGTGCGGCACTCAGCATCATCATCTTGTTGTGGCTGCCGTCTCCCATGGCGGCGGCAACCTTGCTGTCGAAGTTGTAGCCCGGATAATAAAGCACATAGGCGGCGTGTGTGGCGATCGCCGTCGCCATGAAGAGCAGCAGCCAGTACAGGCGCCCCATCTCAGCACCTCACCCGTTTGACACCCGGCAGAGCGAGCGGCTTTCCGGCATCCTGCGGATCGTGGATGGTGAGCGAGAGAATGGGAGCGGACACGGCAGGGATCGCCAGGCGGTTGCCGGGCACGGGTTGCGCCGAGAGGAAGACGCGCAGGCTGCCATCCGGTTCATAGATGGCTTCGCCCGCGCCGAGCGTGGCGGCAGAACCCTCACCCCCTGAAACCGCCATCGACCAGCGCCGTGCCGAAGGCATGGTGCCGGAGACTTCATACAGGCACTCGGGCCGCAGGTTGCTGCCCTCATCATCGGTGCCGCGCACGAAATGCCGCGCGGTGAGCGGCGGCGGCACCTGGCCCTGGTTGATGAAATACCCGAAGGCATAGGGTGCCGCGGGATGGTCGGCGGCACTGCGCCGCTCCTTCCATTGCGGCTGGCCCGCGGCGGCCTCGAAGCCATAGTTCTCGATCAGGCTCACGGCACTGATCCAGCCAGCAGCAACGCCTGCGACAATGGCAAAGATCATGTGGAGAAAACCGCGCATTCTTCAGTCAGATACACGGTTCATGGCGGGGCGTCCAACGCGGGGCTCAGAAATTGAACAGGGTTTTCTTCTTCTTCGCCTTGTCGTCGCGGTTCTTGGCTCGGAACAGGCGGTCGAACAGGGTCTTGCGCTCAACCTCCGGTGCGGCCTTGCTGATTGCGGGCTTCGGCGGTTTCGGCGCGGCAGGCTTTTCGGCCTTGGCAGGCTGCACTTCCGCAGTGGCCTTCTTTGTGGCCTTGCCCGGTTGCAGGGGTTCTGATTTCTGCTTTTCGAACAGGGTGAACATGCCGTTCAGCACGTCCCGCACCTCATCCGGCTGCTCGGGCAGTGATTCGGGCGAAACGTCCGGTGTTTCCTCAATGACCGGCGCTTCGCCAGCAGCCGGTTCGGCGGGCGCCACCTGGACAAAGGAGGCATCCAGCGGAATGCCCGGCAATCCGGTCGGGCGCTTGCCTGCATCCGCCACTTCCATGATGCGCTTCCAGATGGGCGCGGGCACGGCACCGCCGGTGATGTTGTTCATCGGCGTGAAGTCGTCATTGCCCACCCACACGCCCGTGACATTGTGGGCCGTGAAGCCCACATACCAGGCATCGCGGTAGCTCTGGTTGGTGCCGGTCTTGCCGGCCTGGGGCTCGGTGAGCAGGTCGGCGCGCCGCGCCGTGCCGCCTTTCACCACCTGCGCCATCATCAGGTTGAGATCGGCGACCTTGTCGTAGGGCAGTGTCTGGGGTGCATCGCTGCCGCTGCGGGCGCGGCTGTAGATGACTTCACCCGTGGGCCTGCGGATTTCGAGAACCGAATAGGGCTTGGCCTGCCGACCGCCGCCCGCGAAGGTCGCATAGCCGGTGGTGAGATCAATCAGCGTCAGCGCGCTGGTGCCCAGCACCATGGGCGGCCAGGTTTCCAGTTCTCCCTGGATGCCGGCATCATGCGCCGCCTTGATGATGGCGGGACGGCCCGTGACGATCGACAGCTTCACCGGCACCGAATTGTAGGAATGCGCCAGTGCGCTGGTGAGCGTGGTGCGCCCGACCCAGCCGCCCTTATAGTTCTTGGGGGCCCAGCCGCCGATGGAGACAGGGCCATCGACAACGGCATCATCCGGCTTGTAGCCTTCCAGCAGCGCCGCCATGTACACGAAGGGCTTGAAGGCCGAGCCCGTCTGGCGTTTGGCCGATGTGGCGCGGTTGAACTGGCTGTCATCATAGTCGCGCCCGCCGATGATGGCCCGCACCGCGCCATCCGGTGCCATGGTCACCGAAGCGCCCTGGTTGAACTTGCCCAGCGTGCCTTCCATGGCGATGAATTCGTTGATGACCTTCTGGCTCTCGTCCTGCAGCTTGCGGTCAATGGTGGTCTTGACCTCGATCACATACTCGCTGGTGAGGCGGTGTTCCTGCAGCACTGCCAGCGTGTCTTCATAAGCCCAGTCGAGGAACCAGTCGGGAGCGGCCCCGCCGCGCTTGGCGAGGATGGTGGGCGTCTCGCGCCGCGCCTGCAGCAGTTCGCCCTGGGTGATGAAGCCTGAATCCAGCATGCGGTAGAGCACCACGTTGGTGCGGGCCCGCGAAGCCTCCGGATTGGCATGCGGGGCATAACTCGTCGGTGCCTTGAACAGGCCGGCCAGCGTCGCCGACTCGACGAGGTTGATGTCCCGCACCGATTTGCCGAAATAGAACTGCGAGGCCGCTTCCACGCCATAGGAGCCGCCGCCGAGATAGGAGCGGTCGAGATAGAGCTTGAGGATGTCCTCCTTGCTCATGCGTGCTTCGATCCACAGCGAGAGGAAGGCCTCGTGCACCTTGCGGCGGATGGTGCGCTCGGGCGAGAGGAACAGGTTCTTCGCCACCTGCTGCGTGATCGACGAGCCACCCTGTTTCACGCCATCGGCACGCGCGTTGCGCACCACGGCGCGCAGCGTGCCGAATACGTCAACGCCGAAATGGTCGAAGAAGCGCGCATCCTCCGTCGCCAGCACGGCCTTGATCAGCTGCGGCGGAATCTCGTCCAGCGGTATCGCGTCGTCCTGGCGGATGCCGCGCTGGCCCACGATCTCGCCGTTCTGGTCGGTGAAGGTGACGGCATATTCGCGCCCCCGGTTCCACCAGTCGCCAGTGCCGGAGAAAGGCGGCAGCGCATAGGCCAGCAGCACAAAGGCCGCCACCGTGCCGAAGGTCGCCATGTCGTCGAGAATGTCGATCAACGGGCGCAGCGGCTTCGGCAGCTTGAAATAGCGGTAGAGGAAAGAGGAATAGGCAGAACCGGCGCGTTTCAGGCCGTCCCAGATCTCGAACATGGTGCTGGAGAAGGCGGCATCGCTCTTCCACACCGTGCGGATAATCATGAACCGGGTCGGCAGCTTGGCCAATGGACTCTCACCTGCAATCGGCAGTGGAATAGTGTGTTGCCGTCTGCCCCGCAAGGGACAGCGCCCGCCTGGCGGCAAGGCCATCGTCAATGGGCTTGGGGGGTGGCCAATTTGTGGCGCCCGGGTCAGGCGGCCTGAGGCTTGACTGAATTTCGTGCAAACGCAGAAGGGCCTGCCTGTTATCTGGGCAGGACTGACGGGGGCAATTCAGAAGGGCCGAAAAACCCCATGGAAATCAATGCGCCCGCTGCGGTGCCATCTTGGCATGACCTTTGCCAAGCAGTCCGCCACTGCGCCGGGCAACACCAAAAAACCGGCAGAATGGGAAGATTTCATGCAACGACTTCTGATGCGGGGGCCTGCTGGCCTGCTGGCGCTTGCCCTGACAACCCACAGCGCCATGGCGCAGACACAGACCCTGAATGCCGCCGACACCCCCTGGCGTCTCGTCC
>CALMZX010000075.1 GCA_937870685.1 uncultured Alphaproteobacteria bacterium | reverse complement strand
AACCGTAGCCTGCGCCCATCAGCGCGTCGACGGTCTGGTCCATGTCGGCGTCGGGCATGATGATCATGTGGTTCTTGGCACCGCCCAGGGCCTGCACGCGCTTTCCGTTGGCGGTGCCGGTTGTGTAGATGTACCTGGCGATGGGCGTGGAGCCGACGAAGCTCACCGCCGAAATGCCGGGGTGATGCAGGATGGCGTCAACCGCTTCCTTGTCGCCATGGACGACGTTGAACACGCCATCGGGCAGACCTGCTTCCTTGAGCCAGGCGGCGATCAGCAGCGAGGCGGAGGGATCACGCTCCGAGGGCTTGAGGATGAAGCAGTTGCCGGTGGCCAGCGCCGTGGGGAACATCCACATGGGCACCATGGCCGGGAAGTTGAAGGGCGTAATCCCTGCGACGACGCCGAGCGGCTGGCGCGTGGACCAGCTATCGACCTTGGTGCCGACGTTCTCGGTGTATTCGCCCTTGAGGAGCGACGGGGCGGCGGTGGCGAATTCCACCACTTCCATGCCGCGCTGCACTTCACCCATGGCGTCCGACAGAACCTTGCCGTGTTCGGAGGTGATGCAGGCGGCGAGTTCCTTGGTGCGGGTTTCGAGGATGCGCAGGAAGGCGTTGAGGATGCGCGAACGGCGCAGCGGCGTCGTGGCCTGCCAGGCCGGAGCGGCGGCCTGTGCCACCTTCACGGCAGCGTCCAGTTCCGCCGTCGAGGCAAGAACGACTTCGCCGGTCTGCTCGCCGGTGGCGGGGTTGAACACGGCACTCTTGCGGCCGGACTTGCCTGCCACTTCCTTGCCGTTGACCCAGTGGTTGATGGTCTTGACCATTGCTTTCCTCCAAAAATGACGGCCCCCTATGCGCTTCCGCAAATTGCACAGCAAGATCAAGATTTGCGCTTTCGTTGTGCGGGAATTATAGTGGTTGGGAAACCCCCTCCGCCCTTCGGGCACCTCCCCCAGCAAGCTGGGTGAGGGTGACTTGCGCTACCCCAACTCGTTGGGGGAGCTGTCCGAAGGACTGAGGGGGACCTTTGCATCAGGACCCTCCATGGACTGGGACAATCTCCGCATCTTCCTCGCTATCGCCCGGGCCGGACAGATCCTCAGTGCGGCCAAGGCACTGCATCTCAACCACGCCACTGTGGCGCGGCGGCTGGATGCACTGGAGCAATCGCTGGGCACGCGCCTGTTCGACCGGCGCACCACCGGCACGGTACTGACGCCTGCGGGCGAGAGCCTGCTGACGCGCGTCGAACGGATGGAATCGGAATTGCTGCAGGCAGATGCCGCGCTGCCCGCCACCTCGAACACGGTGAGCGGCACGGTGCGTGTCGGAGCTCCCGATGGCTTCGGCACGTTTCATCTCGCCGCCGTGCTGGCGCGGCTTGCCAATCTGCATCCGGCGCTCACCATTCAGCTGGTGCCGCTGCCGCGGTCCTTCTCGCTGTCGCGGCGCGAGGCCGACATCATCGTGACGATCGAGCGGCCCAAGCTGGGCCGCGCCATCATCAAGAAACTCACCGACTATTCACTCTCGGTCTATGCGGCGAAGAGTTACCTCCGGCGGCAGGGAAACATTCAGTCTACGGATGATCTCAGCGACAAGCTGTTCATCACCTATGTGGAGGACATCGCCTATTCGCGGGCGCTGGACTACACTGCCGATCTCGGCAAGCTGATGGCGCGGCATTATGAGTGCGGCAGCGTGGTGGCGCAGATGGAAGCCGTGCTGGCAGGCGAGGGCATTGGCATACTGCACGACTATGCAGCGGCGCGGCACACTGACCTTGTGCGCGTATTGCCGGACATGCGCTTTTCCCGCACCTACTGGCTGATGAGCCACCCCGACACCCACGACACGCGGCGCGTGGCGGAGGTGTACCGGGAGATCGTGGAGAGTGTGAAGCAGCGCGGCGCGGAGTTCGTGCGGCGCTGACGGATTGGCCGGCTCACGCGTCCATCCGCCGCTTGATATCTGTCATGGCTTTTGCGCTTGCGGCATGGCAGGGAGTGGCCTATACGGCCTGTTCGTTATAACGAACAAACAGTCCGTTGGAAGCCACATGACTGTCCTGAACCTTGAGCCCGACATGAACGACGCTGCCCTCGCCTCCGACCCCACCAAGGCCGTCCCGGTTTTCATTCCGGACGGCGTTTTCGCCGAGAAGGTGACGGAGGTGCAGCATTACACCGACCGGCTGTTCCGCTTCCGGATCACGCGGCCGCAATCCTTCCGCTTCCGCTCGGGCGAGTTCGTGATGATCGGCCTGCCCAATTCGCAGAAGCCGGTGATGCGGGCCTACTCCGTGGCCTCGCCGTCGTGGGATGAGGAACTGGAGTTCTTCTCGATCAAGGTGCCGGGCGGTCCGCTCACCGAACACCTGCAGAAGATCCAGGTGGGTGACACCATCATCATGCGGCCCAAGCCCACGGGCACGCTGGTCAATGACGCGCTGCTGCCGGGCAAGCGGCTGTTCTGCTTTTCCACGGGCACGGGCTTTGCCCCCTTCGCTTCGCTCATCCGCGATCCGGAGACCTACGAAAAGTTCGAGCACGTCATCGTCACCCACACCTGCCGCCAGCGTGATGAACTGAAGTATTCGCACGACACGGTGGAGAACACGCTGAACGATCCGCTGGTGGGCGAAGTCGCGCAAGGACACCTGCATTATTTCCCGTCCACGACGCGCGAAGAGACCCAGCACATGGGCCGCATCACCACGCTGATCGAGACGGGCGAACTGTATGAGGCCATGAAGATCGCGCCGCTCAATGCGGAGACGGACCGCATCATGGTCTGCGGCTCCATGGCCTTCATGAAGGACATCCGTACCATCGTTGACAAGCTGGGCTTCCATGAGGGCTCCAACGCCGACCCCGGCACCTATGTCGTCGAGCGCGCCTTCGTCGGCTGAGCAATTGCGCGCGCAGTTTGCGGCGCAAGGCTATCTCCGTTTTCCATTCGCGCCGGAGATTGCGCGCTGGGCGGAAGCGGCGCGGGGTGCGGGAGTCTCAACCCTTTCTGATCCGGCCCATGCCCATTGGTGGCGGCACCGCCGCACATGGTTTGTGGGTGTTGATGCCTTGCCCAATGATCCGGAAGGCATCGTGCCCGGCGGGCCGCCATTCTCAGGTGCTGCCATTGATTTCATCAGGCGTGATCTGGGGTTCACTGGCGCGTGGCACCGCGCGCAAGTTTCGGCCTGCTTCCCCGGCTATCCGCTTCAAGATGATGACGAGAGTGAAGTCCAGCATCGCTTCCGCCTGACACGTGACGCCGCGCATGTGGATGGCCTGCATGGCGAGGGGCCGGAGCGCCGACGCCACATGCGCGAGTTCCACGCCTTCATCCTCGGCCTGCCGCTGACAGACGCGACTGCCGATGCAGCACCTCTGGTGGTCTGGGCGGGTTCGCACATCATCATGCAGGAGGTTTTCGCCAAGGCCTTCGCCGGTGTTCCGCCCGGGCAGTGGGGCGACGTGGATGTGACGCAAGGCTATCAGGCGGCGCGCAAACGGGTGTTCGCGGAATGCCCGCGCATCGCTCTCCCCGCCCGCCCCGGAGAAGCCACACTGGTCCACTGCTTCACACTGCATGGCGTCGCACCCTGGGGCGAACACGCAAGCGCCTCACCGCAGGGTCGCATGATCGCCTATTTCCGCCCGGAGATGACTGACCGGATCAGCTGGCTGGGGTGACGGCCCAGGCGCTTGCATCCGCGCGCGCGCCGATGAGCGCCAGTCCCTTGGCGATGGAGATCAATTCATCGCCAGCTTCCACCTTGGCCGTGCCGAAGCGTTTGTGAAACAGCGCGCGCACGGCGGGCACATGCGAGGTGCCGCCGGTGAGGAAGACGCGGTCGATGGCACCGGCCTGTACCGCGGCACGGTCCAGCACGGTTGCGATGGCTGCTTCCAGCCTGCCGAGATCCTCGGCGATCCAGCCTTCAAACTCTGCGCGTTTGATGCCGCGCGAGATGGAGACTCCTTCCACCGCGAAGTTGAACGACGCCTGATCGGCATGGGAGAGCGTGGCCTTCGCCGCTGCCACCTCCTGGTAGAGCCGATAGACGGCACCGCTCTCGATCAGCGCGATGAAGGCTTCCAGTTGCTTGCGCTGCGGGCTGGCATCGGCAAATTCCTGCAGCGCCTTGATGACCGGTGGCCGGTTCATCATGGAAAGCTCGTTCCAGCGCGAGAAGCTGGTGAAGTAGTGCAGCGGGATTGGCAGGTCCTTGCCCCAGCTGGTGTAGGTGGCGTGCTTGCCCAACAGGGGTGCCACCACGGCATCGATGATGCGGTAGTCGAAGGTGTCGCCTGCCAGCCCCACGCCCGCATGGGCCAGGGCTTGCGCGGCCTTGCCCGGCACAAAGCGCATGATGGAGAAATCCGAGGTGCCGCCGCCGAAATCACCCACCAGCACGGTTGCGGGTTCGGTCAGCCGCTGGGCATAGAAGAAGGCGGCGGCCACGGGTTCGAGGACGAAATGCACCTCGTCAAATCCCAGTGCCGTGAAGGCGGTGGTGTAGCGGGCGTGGGCCAGCGCTTCATCGGGGGCGGCACCGGCAAAGGTCACCGGACGGCCGATCACCAGCCGCTTCGGATAGGTCACGCCCGCGTGTTCGCCCAAGCGGCGCAGGAACACCTCCAGCAGTTGCGAGAAGTTGAAGCGCCGCGCGAATACCGCCGTGTCGGTGAAGGCGTGGCTTGCAGCGAAGGACTTGAAGGATTGCAGGAAGCGGGTGTCTTCGGGCGCTTCCAGGAACATGTCGATGGCCCAGGGGCCAGCCTCGCTCAACGGTTCGTGACGGCCTGAGCGCCGGAAGGCCAGCGCGGTGCGCACCATGTCGCGGGCGGTATTGTCTAAGGTAAAGGGCAGCACACGGGATGTGGCTGCATCCTCCGCCACTGCAAGAACGCTGTTGGTGGTGCCGAAGTCGATGCCGATGGTGGAGGTGGAAAGAGACATGATGGGGCGGCGGATAGGGGATGACGCCCCGCTTCGCAATCACCCGCTTGATGCGCTGTGGCGCAGCGCCTAAACCCGCCGCCCATGACAGCCACACGACGCCCCGCGAATTTCCACGTCCTCGCCACGCTTTCCGCTGACCAGCGCAAGGCGTTGCTGACGCGCACCGAGACGGACCTTTCGTCCTTCACCGAGAAGGTGAGGCCCATCGTGGCGGCTGTGCGGGCTGAGGGGGACGCAGCACTCGCCCGCTTTGCCCAACAGTTCGACAAGGCGCCAGTGACGGCAGCGACGCTTGCCGCCACGCAGGCCGACTTTGCCCGCGCCGAACAGACGCTGGCTCCGGCGATGCGCGAGGCCATGGGCTTTGCCGCCGAGTCGATCATCGCCTTTCACCGCGCCCAGATGCCGGAGAAACAGTGGATGAAGGAATTGCGCCCCGGTGTCTTCGCCGGAGACCGCACCACACCCATTCCTTCCGTGGCCTGTTATGTGCCGCGCGGCAAGGGAGCGTTTCCGTCCTCCGTGCTGATGACCTGCATTCCGGCAACTGTTGCGGGCGTCGAAGACATCTGCATCATCACGCCACCGGGACCAGATGGTCACATCGATGATGCGACACTCGTCGCCGCGAAGCTGGCAGGTGTGAGCAAGGTCTACAAGGCCGGTGGCGCGCAGGGCATCGCGGCGGTGGCCTTCGGCACGCAGACGATTTCGCCGGTGCGCAAGATCGTGGGGCCGGGCTCGCCCTGGGTGGCGGCGGCCAAGCGGATTGTTTCGGATTTCGTTGATGTGGGAACACCCGCCGGCCCGTCGGAAACCATCGTCATGGCCGATGGCACGACACGCGGGAAACTCGCTGCCCTTGATCTCCTGATCGAGTCGGAGCACGGGCCGGATTCCTCCGGCTATCTGGTGACTTGGGATGAGGCTGTGGCGCGTGATGCGCTGGCCACCTTTGAGGCGTTCTATGCGCACATGGGCACACAGCGCGTTGAGTATGCCTCCACGGTATTGTCAGGCCCGCTGGGGGGCGTGGTGCTGGCACGCGACGAGGATGAGGCGATTGCATTCATCAATGACTATGCGCCGGAACATCTGCAGGTGCTGTCGAAAGAACCCCAGCGCTATCTCGACAAGATCAGGCACGCAGGCGAAATCCTGCTCGGCGAATACGCGCCTTCGACGCTCGCCAATTTCGTTGTCGGCCCCTCGCACGTGCTGCCCACCGGCGGCTGGGCGCAGACAGGTTCCGCACTCTCTGTGCACGACTTCCTCAAGCGCACCTCGCTCGTGAACATCACCAAGCAGGGCTACGATCTGCTCGCACCCCACGCGAAGGCCTTTGCCGAGTATGAAGGTTTCGACGCCCACGCCAATGCGGTGTCAGAGTTGCGCAAGCCGCTGATGGGGAATTGAACGCGAGACCCCCTCCGCCCTTCGGGCACCTCCCCCAACGAGTTGGGGGAGGGCATCGACATCACCACCCCGTCATGGTCCGCGCAAGCGGGCCAGCCACCTTTGATCGCGACGCGTGAACTGTCGCAAAGACTGATCCTCCACGTGCGTGGAGGATGACGGGCGGGGGCGAGCCCATCATTTTGGCTGCTGGCGGCTGTGACGATGTAAACCTTCCCGCTCCCCCAACTCGTTGGGGGAGCTGTCCGAAGGACTGAGGGGGGCCTTCCCATCACGCCCGCTCTCCCCTATCCCCCGCCGCACCATGATCCGCATTGACTCGATATCCAAACAGAACGGCCACCAGCTTCTCTTTGTGGAGGCGGCCTGTGCCTTGAACCGGGGCGAGAAGATCGGGCTTGTGGGGCCCAATGGGGCGGGCAAGACGACGCTGTTCCGCATGATCACGGGCCGCGACGAGCCAGACGAGGGGCAGGTCACGGTCGAACGCGGCACCACCATCGGCTATTTCAGCCAGGATGTGGGCGAGATGTCGGGCCGCAGTGCCGTGGCCGAGGTGATGGACGGGGCGGGGCCGGTGAGCGCTGTTGCCGCCGAACTCGCCGCCCTCGAAGCTGCCATGGCCGATCCCGACCGCATGGACGAGATGGACGAGATCATCGCGCGCTATGGCGAGGTGCAGGCGCAGTTTGAAAAGCTCGACGGATATGCCCAGGATGCCCGCGCGCGCGAGGTCCTGTCCGGCCTCAGCTTCACGCAGGAGATGATGGACGGCGACGTGGGCAAGCTCTCCGGCGGCTGGAAGATGCGCGTGGCGCTGGCCCGCATCCTGCTCATGCGGCCCGATGCCATGCTGCTGGACGAGCCCTCCAACCACCTCGACCTCGAAAGCCTGATCTGGCTGGAAGATTTCCTCAGGAACTACGACGGCATGTTGCTGATGACCAGCCACGACCGCGAGTTCATGAACCGCATCGTCACCAAGATCGTGGAGATTGATGGCGGTGAACTCAACTCCTATTCCGGTGACTACGAATTCTACGAGGCGCAGCGGGCCCTGCTGGAAAAGCAGCAGCAGGCGCAGTTCGAACGCCAGCAGGCGATGCTGGCGAAGGAACTGAAGTTCATCGAGCGCTTCAAGGCGCGCGCCTCCCATGCGGCGCAGGTGCAATCCCGCGTCAAGAAGCTGGACAAGATCGAGCGCGTCGAAATGCCCAAGCGGCGCGAGAGCGTGCAGTTCGATTTTCCGGCGGCGCCGCGTTCGGGCGAGGACGTTGTTTCGCTCAGCAATGTGCACAAGGCCTATGGCGCGCGCGTCATCTACGACGGGTTCGATTTCACCATCCGCCGCCGCGAGCGCTGGTGCCTGATGGGCGTGAATGGTGCCGGAAAATCAACCCTGCTGAAACTGGTGGCGGGGGCAGCGGAACCGGATTCCGGCAAGGTGACACTCGGGGCCTCGGTGAAGATGGGCTACTTCGCCCAGCACGCCATGGAGCTGCTGGAGGGCGAGGATACGGTGTTCCAGTCCTTGGAGCGGGCCTTCCCGCAGGCGAGCCAAGGCAGCTTGCGCACGCTGGCAGGCTGTTTCGGTTTTTCGGGCGACGATATCGCCAAGCCGTGCCGGGTTCTCTCAGGTGGCGAGAAGGCGCGGCTTGTCATGGCGCGCATGCTCTATGATCCGCCCAATTTCCTGGTGCTGGACGAACCCACCAACCATCTCGACCTGCTCACCAAGGAAATGCTGATCCGGGCGCTGGCGGATTATGACGGCACCATGCTGTTCGTCAGCCACGACCGGCACTTCCTCGCCGAACTGTCGAACCGCGTGCTGGAACTCACGCCCGAGGGCATCCACCAGTATGGCGGCGGCTACACCGAATATGTGGAGCGCGTGGGCTACGAGGCACCGGGGCTCTTGCGGAGCTAGGCTGTGACCAGGCGCCGGCGCCCGTCCATGGCGATGATGGCGAGGCCGGACAAGATGATGAGCGCGATTCCGGCGATGGTCAGTGCGTTGGGCACGTCGCCGAAGACAAGCAATCCCGCCAGCACCGCCCAGATGGTGAGCGAATACATGAAGGGCGCAACAGTGCGGGCCGGGCCGATCCTGTAGGCGAGAAAGACGAAGACGTGCCCACCCACGACAACGGTGCCAGAGAGCAGCATGAGCAGCAGGCTCCGGCTATCGGGCATGACAGGGGTTTCGATTGCTGCCGAGGTCAGCGCTGAAGCCAGCATGATCACCACGATCACGCTGAGTGCCACCACGGGAGCGGGCAGGTGGCCCGGCACACGGCGGGTGAGAATGTCGCGGCCCGCAGCGGCGGCGGCGACCAGGAAGCCGATCAGGGCATAGGGCGAGGCGGCGGCGGCCCCCGGCTGGGCCACCATCACGGCACCCGTGAGACCGACGCCAATCAGCAGCAGATGAACCGGGCCCAGGCGTTCGCCCCAGATCAGCCAGGCTCCCAGCAGCACGAAGAGCGGGCAGGTCTGGACGATGGCGGTCACGTCGGCCAGCGGAATTTGGGTCATGGCGATGGTGAAGCCGAAATTGGCCACTGTTTCGCACAGCCCCCGGCCCACCGCCCACGGATTTGCCACGTGGCGGAGGTTGCGCGCCTCGCCCATGGCGAGGACCAGCAGCAGGCAGAGGAGGGCGCTCACCACGCCCCGGATGGCGTTCATCTGGAACAGGGGCGTGCCCGCCTGCAGGGCGAATTTCATCACCGTGTCACCGGCCATGAACAGGCCCATGGAGGTGACCATGGCTGCGGCGCCACGCATGTGAGGGGGGATGAACATCAGGCCTGCGCCTCTATCGCGCGGGCGGTGTGCGCCGCAACAGCGCCCGGCACATGGCCGGTGAGACATTTTGCAATAATGACGCGTGTCGGGATTCATCCCTGCTGCGGCGGAAAACCGCCTATGCTATGCGCACCACGCAGCTAGAAACGACACAGCGCCAAAAAACGACAGAGGACCGCCTGCCCATGACCGTTCGTTCCGACATTGAAATCGCCCGCGACGCCAAGATGAAGCCCATCATGGAAGTGGGCCAGAAGCTGGGCATCCCGCATGCGGACCTGATCCCTTACGGCCACACCAAGGCCAAGGTGCACCTCAACTACATCGACGGCCTCGCCTCGAAGAAGGATGGCAAGCTGATCCTTGTGACCGCCATCAACCCCACGCCTGCGGGCGAAGGCAAGACCACCACCACGGTGGGCCTGGGTGACGGCCTCAACGCCATCGGCAAGAAGGCCATGGTGGCATTGCGCGAACCCTCGCTCGGCCCCTGCTTCGGCATGAAGGGTGGCGCGGCGGGTGGCGGCTATGCCCAGATCGTGCCGATGGAAGACATCAACCTGCACTTCACCGGCGACTTCCACGCCATCACATCCGCCCACAACCTGCTCTCGGCGATGATCGACAACCACATCTACTGGGGCAATGAACTCGGCATCGACACGCGCCGCGTGGCCTGGCGCCGCGTCATGGACATGAACGACCGGGCGCTGCGCGAAGTCGTCTGCTCGCTGGGCGGCGTTGCCAACGGCTATCCGCGCGAGGCGGGCTTCGACATCACGGTTGCCTCCGAGATCATGGCGATCCTCTGCCTCTCCACCTCGATTGCCGACCTTGAGCGCCGCATCGGCCAGATCGTCGTGGCCTACAGGAAGGACAAGACGCCGGTTCTCGCCAAGGACATCAAGGCCGCTGGTGCCATGGTCGTGCTGCTCAAGGACGCGCTGATGCCGAACCTGGTGCAGACGCTGGAAAACAACCCGGCCTTCGTGCATGGCGGCCCTTTCGCCAACATCGCGCACGGCTGCAACTCGGTGATGGCCACCAAGGCGGCCCTCAAGCTCGCTGATTTCGTGGTGACGGAAGCAGGCTTCGGTGCCGACCTCGGCGCTGAAAAGTTCTTCGACATCAAGTGCCGCAAGGCAGGCCTGCAGCCGGCCGCGACGGTGATCGTCGCCACCATCCGCGCGCTGAAGATGCACGGCGGCGTGGCCAAGGAAGACCTGAAGAAGGAAAACATCGAAGCGCTCAAGAAGGGCTGCGCCAACCTCGGCCGCCACATCGAGAACGTGAAGAAGTTCGGCGTGCCGATCGCCGTTGCCGTCAACCATTTCATCACCGACACGGATGCCGAAGTGGAGGTGATCAAGGAGTTCTGCAAGACGCATGGCGTCGAGGCCTTCAAGTGCACGCACTGGGCCGAAGGCTCCAAGGGCACCAAGGAGCTGGCCAAGCATGTGGCGGCGCTGGCCGAAAAGGACGCCGCCCACTTCAAGCCGATCTACGATGACTCGCTCTCGCTGTGGGACAAGGTCAAGACCATCGCCCGCGAGATCTACCGCGCCGACGACATCGTGGGCGACAAGGCGATCCGCGACCAGCTCAAGGGCTGGGAAGCGCAGGGCTACGGCAAGTTCCCCATCTGCATGGCCAAGACGCAGTATTCCTTCACCACCGACCCGAACCTCAAGGGCGCGCCCACGAACCACGTGGTGCCGATCCGCGAGGTCCGCCTCTCGGCGGGCGCGGAATTCATCGTTGTCATCTGCGGTGAGATCATGACCATGCCGGGCCTGCCCAAGGTGCCGTCAGCCGAAGTCATCGGCCTCGACGCCAAGGGCCAGATCGACGGCCTGTTCTGAGACCGGCCCCCCTCCGCCCTTCGGGCACCTCCCCCAGCAAAGCTGAGGGAGGGCCTGAAGACTGCGCTCCCCCAACTCGTTGGGGGAGCTCCGCGAAGCGGTGAGGGGGCCCCTTCCTATCCAACAACAAGCGAGATTCCCCCCATGGCCAAACTCATCGACGGCAAAGCCTATGCCGAGGGCCTGCGGGCCCGCATCGCGGCGGCGGTTGCTTCCCTCAAGAAGGATCATGGCCTCACGCCGGGCCTTGCCGTGGTGCTGGTGGGAGAAGATCCGGCGTCCAAGGTCTATGTCGCCAACAAGGCGAAGCAGACGGTGGAAGTCGGCATGAATTCGTGGGAGCACAAGCTCCCCGCCGACACCTCCGAGGCTGACCTGCTGGCGCTGGTGACGAAGCTCAACAACGATCCTGCCGTGCACGGAATACTGGTGCAGATGCCGGTGCCCAAGCACATCGACAGCGCCAAGGTCTTGAACACCATCAATCCGGACAAGGACGTGGACGGCTTCCATGTCGTCAACGTGGGCCGCCTCTCGACGGGCCAGGATGCGCTCGTCGCCTGCACGCCCACGGGCTGCGTGATGCTGGCGAAGTCGGTGCTGGGCAAGCTCGATGGCGTCAACGCCGTGGTCATCGGCCGCTCCAACATCGTGGGCAAGCCGGTGGCGCAATTGCTGCTGGCCGAGAACTGCACCGTCACCATCGCACACTCCAAGTCGAAAGACCTTCCGTCCATCGTGCGCAACGCCGATCTCGTCATCGCCGCCGTGGGCCGGCCCGAGATGGTGAAAGGCGACTGGATCAAGCCCGGCGCCTGCGTCATCGACGTGGGCATCAACCGCATCGAACGCGACGGCAAGGGCAAGCTGGTGGGCGACTGCGATTTCGCAAGCTGCGAGAAAGTGGCGGGCAGCATCACCCCCGTGCCGGGTGGCGTCGGGCCCATGACGATTGCGTGTTTGCTCTACAACACGGTGCGCGCGGCGTGTGCGATCAAAGGCGTGAAGACGCCGGAGATGTGATCTCCACCCCTTCACCTCTCCCGCCAGCGGGAGAGGACGCCGCGCAGCGGCAGGTGAGGGAGGTCACATCTTTTCACACCCCCATACCCCGTCATTCCAGAGGCGCAGCTTGATCGCGCGCCAGCGCGATGTCCTGCGCCATCTGGTATCCAGCTTTGGCGGCGCCGCATATCGCCCTCGAAGCGGGATTCCGTGTCGCAGCCCAAACCTGCCTCACGGCAGGCTCACCTCGCTGTCGCGAGGTTCGGGGCTTTGCACGGAATGACGGGTAAAGAGTGAGGAATGAGATGGCGTATGCTGAGGGGCCCGCCATGGGCAGACACCGAAGTATTTGCTGCGCTGATTAGTCAAGGCGTACTACTGAGTTTAGGGCGGACAGCAAATTTTGTTAATTGCTCAGCACTGCGTTCTCCAGAGACTCGGCTTTCAGCCACCAGACAACATAAGAATCGCTGGTTGAGACGTCATGATCACATCATTTTCTTACGAGGTAATTTTCTTGCGCTTCACCTCGAAATTTCCCGTCTTAGTCCATGTTTCGCCCGTTCGATCAACCGGACCCAATACCACTTCCAGCTTATTGATGAATGCGTGTCTGGAACTTGTGGAATTGCTCAATCGGTGTATGTGCATACCGCCAACATCACTAAATGGCTTAATCGTGCCCACTTGTACGAGAATTGTCTTATTGGGATGAGCCCCAAGTGCCAACCCAGCTTCAAAAAGGACATTTGGCCGTGCCTGCAGTTGTGTCTTGCCCTCAGTTTTTGCTTCTGACTTTGGGGTCAGATCCGGGTGCAATCTGACCATATCTTCAGGTGAAAGGAGAACAACCAACGCTCCAGCCTGCGCGAGCACTTTATCTAGAATGTCGCCAATGTATGGATTTGCATTTCCCTTCGAGGCTCTCTTAAGGGCATGGTTCCACTCAATAACCTCAAGATTCAGTGAGCGAATGAAGTTGTAAATGCTTTCGTTCAGCTCAGCATCACGGCCGTGGATCACAAACACGCTCTTGTCCACGCTTTTCCGAGGAACTTTGCTGGAGTTCGACTTTCTGGAAAGCGGTTTTGTCGGGACATGTTCACTAACGTCTCGAGCAGGAACAGGTCCCGCTTGAATTTTGATGCCACGCAATTCGGAACGCTGTTCATAGGTAGAATACTTGTCAATATTGATGTTGTGTTG
Organism: uncultured Alphaproteobacteria bacterium; assembly: GCA_937870685.1. Classification (GTDB taxonomy): domain Bacteria; phylum Pseudomonadota; class Alphaproteobacteria; order Rhizobiales; family Aestuariivirgaceae; genus Aestuariivirga. Next base: position 16,570 of record CALMZX010000075.1, on the reverse strand, counting down.
TCTCGCGAGATACAGCGCCGCGATGTGTCTTTCTAGATGCGTGTCCGCAACGACTTTTTGCACTCGCGCGTAAACAGTCTTTGCCTCAATTCCGAGTTTGTCGGCTAACTTAAGTATCAGGCGCTGGTCAATTTTTGGCAAATTTGTGCTCCAGCTATTTCTTCACACTGGCCCTATAGATTGCCTTGTTAACCGCACCCTCATTCATATGAAGCAAGTTCGCGGCTTCCGCTGGAGTAAATCCAGCAGCTAGGAGTGTGACAATTTTTTCTTTGGATTCGGCCAAATCTTTGGTTGCCAAAAGAGCGAGTAAACGTGCGATCTTCTCTTCTGCACTAATCGGTTCAGCCTTTTTTGCGTTTGCTTTTCTTGGCATTTGATTTCGAATCTCCCGACTTCTTGTTGCGCGCGACCCTCTGTAATTCCCTAACTGATGCAGGAGTACTGCCAACAAGAAGAGACGCCGATGCAATCGGTAGTCCCAATCGTTCCAGGAACTCGACACGATCCAGAACGCCTGTCTTCTTCTTTGCTTCGTCAGTGTTTAAACACAGGTATGCGAGGCACTTGGCGATTACTTCGCTCCAATTCGTCTCACCATTTAGATCAGTCATCGGAACCTCTCGAATCAATGCAATTGTGTGCACAATTTATGTGCGCAATCCAGTCTTATCACTAAGAATACTCATAGGAACTTTGTTGTGACTCCTCCAACTTGGCCCCCAAATTGGATTTGGATGATTATGCAACATAGCCAATGCTGGTGGAATTCATATGCCTCATGATCTGAATCGCGCCGAGAGTGACGCCAAAGGTCGATAAAAAGTCTTGATCGAGTACTATTGACAATTTCCCAATCTAGGACTATATCCCCTCCCGACATTTCCGGACAGAGGAGGGACAATGTCGACAGTGTCTCGAAATTGCCGGGAATGTGCGCAGCGCCTGCGGGGTGGTTGTGAGAACACCACAGCACCTCCCGGGAGCCGGTTACAGATCCCTTGGGTACTACGGCCCAAGCGCGGTTTACCGCAGTTCACCCACAAACTGCAGCGCGACCTGCGCTGCTGGCGGCCGGGCCCTGGCGCCCCTGCGCGCCGCCCGACGTGGATTGGCGAGAGTCTGTCATGCGGGCGAAAATCGCTGCGTTTCCAAAAACTTCGTTCACGTCCCGCGACAGCGGGCAGCGGGCGGAGTGATCCGGCATCGTGCCGAACATCCTCACCACTCTCTCATGCATGCAGGCGTGATGCCGGGAGGGAAACGTCCCTCCTCATTTTTCTTTCGGGGGTCAGATGATGCGGTGACACTTTCCGCCGCGGCCCTCTCCTGCCGCTGCGCGGCGTCCTCTCCCGCTGGCGGGAGAGGTGAAGGTGGGGCGCGTTGTCGCCTTCTGCCGCTTGCGGGAGAGGTGAAGGTGGGGCGCGTTGTCGCCTTCTGCCGCTTGCGGGAGAGAGGCGACGTGTTGCCCCTACACCAGTCCGGCGCGTTCATCCTCCGCCACGCGGGCGGGGTCGCGGTTTGCCGGGTTGCCGAAGCCGCCGCCGCCGGGGAGTTCCACGGTGAGGGCATCGCCCGCCGGCACGATGTGCAGGCCCTTGTCGGGGAGCCTCGCACCGGAGGCGAGTTTGGCGACGCCGTTGCGGCCGGGCCTGCCGCCGTCGCGGCCCTGGGCCGGGCTGTTGATGCGGTCGAAGGTGCCTGCCGAAATGACGAAGGGCACGGGCTCGCGGTTGGCGATGGTGATGCGTTGGCCGAGGCCGCCGCGGTATTCGCCCGCACCGCCGGAGCCAGGCAAATACTGCTTCTCGCGGAACCAGAGCGGGCATTGCCCCTCGGTGATTTCCACGGGGATGGCACCCACGCCAGATGGGAAGGCCATCGTCGAAATGCCGTCCTTGCCGGGGCGGGCACCCATGCCGCCCAAGCCAATGGAGATGACGCTGAAGGGTGTCGCGTCGCGGGTGACTTCCGCCGCCACTCGTCCGTGTGCGGAGTAAAGCGAGAGCATCCACAGGGGGCCTGCGCTTTCGGCGGGCACCTTGCCGGGCAAGGCTTGTGCGAGGCAGCCGAAGACGCAGTCGGCCAGCATCTGGCCGATCACGTGGCGGGCCGTCACGGGCGAGGGGCGGATGGGATCGATCACCGTGCCGGGCTCGGTCACCATGTCGAAGACCGAGAGCGAGCCGATGTTGTTGGGCACGTGCGGGGCGATCACCGCCTTCAGGCCGAAGACGGAGTAGGCGAGCGTGTAGGTGCGGGGGCTGTTGATGCCGTAGAGCGAGGCGGGCGAGGAGCCGGTGTAGTCGATGGTAATCTTGCCGTCGCGGATGATGAGCTTGCACCTGAGGGTAAGCGGGCGCTCGTAGCCGTCGAGCGGCATCTCGTAGGTCCATTCGCCCTCGGGCAGCGCGCGGATCGCCTCACGGGCGCCGCGTTCCGATTGGGTGAGGATGTGCTTGGCCAGCTTGTCGATGGAGGTGAGGCCGAATTCTTCCATCATGGAAATCAGGCGTCGCGCACCGGTGTCATTGGCCGAGATCAGCGAGAGGATGTCGCCCTTCACCTCCACGGGGCTGCGCGAATTGGCGAGGATCACGTCGAGCAGTTCGTCGTTGATCACGCCCTGCTTGCGGATGGGGAGATGCGGCACCAGCGTGCCCTCTTCGAAGGAGGAGTTGCCCTTGGCTGTCATGCCGACACCGCCCACGTCGATCACATGGCAGGTGGAGGCGAAGAAGGCCACGAGCTTGCCCTTCAGGAACACAGGCGTCATCATCACGTAGTCGAAGAGGTGGCCGGTGCCGAGCCAGGGGTCGTTGGTGACGTAGACGTCGCCCGGCTTCATGGTGGAGGGCGGATACTTCTCGAAGAAGTGGGCGACTGCGGTCGCCATGGTGTTCACATGGCCGGGGGTGCCGGTCATGGCCTGGGCGATCATGTGGCCGTTGACGTCATAGACGCCCGCCGACAAATCGCCCGCCTCGCGGGTGATGGTGCCGAAGGCGGTGCGGAGCAGGGACTGGGCCTGCTCCTCGACGACGGCGATCAGGCGGTTCCACATCACCTGGGTGCGAATAGCCTCCAAAGCAGCCTTGCTCATTTCGTGCGCTCCAGATGGATGTAGCCCGCGCTGTCGATGCGGGCGGAGAAGCCTGACGTGACGATGGTAGAGGTCTCGTGCTCGGCGATGATGGCGGGGCCCTTCAGCGTGGCACCGGGGGCGAGGTCGAAGCGCCAGTACACGGGCGTGGGCAGCAGCTTGCCGGAACGGCCGTCGAAGACTTTGCGGGCGTGTTTCGGCTTCGCCGCCGCCTTGCGCGGGGCCTTGCGGGCAGGGGTTGGCGGCTTCACGGTGGAAGAAACCGTCACCGACCAGGTGGTGATCTCCGCCTGCTGGTGCGGAATGGTCAGGCCATACACGGTGCCATAGGCGCTCTCGAAGGCGGCCTTGAGGGTGGCGCCGTCTTTCGCATTGAGAGTCCGCACCGGTACGCTGATCTGGATTTCATGGCCCTGGCCGACATAGCGGCCATCGGCGACGATCCTGACGGTGGGCTTCGCGGCACCAATGGCGGGTTTCACCACGGCGGTGGCATCGGCCACCATCTGGTGCAGAAGTTTGTTCACGCGGGGGGCATCAAAGTTGTCAAGGCTGATGATGGCGCTGCGGGTGATTTCATAGGCGATGGGGGCCTGCAGGAAGCCGATGGCCGAACCGACGCCCGCCCCCTTCGGCACGATGATGTGGTTGATGCCGACTTTTTCCGCGAGGCGGCAGGCGTGCAGGGGCGCAGCGCCGCCGAAGGCAATCATGGTGGCGGCGGCAATATCCTTGCCGCGCTCGATGGCGTGGACGCGAGCGGCATTGGCCATGTTTTCCTCCACGATCTCGGCCACGCCCGCCGCAGGCCAGTGGGCCTCCAGCGACAGGGGCTTGCCGATGTCGGCGGCCAGGGCATCGATGCTGGCCTGTTCGTCCAGCGCAATCTTGCCACCGGCGAAGAATGCGGGATCGATCTTGCCGAGCGCGATGTTGGCATCGGTCACGGTGGGTTTTGTGCCGCCGCGTCCATAGGCGGCGGGGCCGGGGGTGGAGCCTGCGCTGTCGGGGCCGACGGTGAGGCGGCCCAGTTTGTCGACGCGGGCGATGGAACCGCCACCGGCACCGATTTCCACCATCTCGATCACGGGAATGCGGACGGGAATGCCCGATCCCTTCATGTCGCGGTAGGCACGGGCGATTTCGAAGCGGTGGGCGCGTTCGGGTTCGCCGCCGCTGAGGAGACATATCTTGGCAGTGGTGCCACCCATGTCGAAGGAGACGACCTCCGGCAACTTGCACTGGTGGGCGATGCGGCTCGCCAAAATGGCACCGCCTGCCGGGCCGGACTCGACAAGACGGATGGGGAAGCGGGCCGCCGTCTCCAGCATGGTGAGGCCGCCGCCGGACATCATGAGGTAAAGGGGCGCATTCAGGCCGGCATTGCCAAGGCCCCTCTGCAGGCGGTGCAGGTAGCCTGCCATCAATGGTCGCACATAGGCGTTGGCGACGGTCGAGGAGAAGCGTTCGTACTCGCGGATTTCCGGGGCCACTTCGCTGGAGATGCAGATGGTCACCTCCGGCGGCAGGAGCGGGCGCAGCAGCTCGCGCAGGCGCTCTTCATGGGCCGGATGGGCATAGGCATGCAGGAAACCGATGGCGACGGCACCTGCGCCTTCGGCGATGATCGTGTCAGCCAGGCCCTTCACGGCAGCCTCGTCCAGCGGGATCAGCTCTTCGCCGGTCACCGCCAGACGCTCGCGGATGGTGAGGCGGAGGTGGCGCGGCACCAGCGGCACGGCGCGGTCGATCATCAGGTCGTAGTGGTCGAAGCGCTTTTCGTAGCCCTGTTCGATCACGTCACGGAAGCCTTCGGTGGTGATAAAGGCGGTTACCGCTCCCTTGCGCTCGATGAGGGCGTTGGTGGCCAGCGTGGTGCCGTGGATGAAAACATCCACATCCCCGGGCGTGAAGCCCGCTTCGGCGATGAGGCCGAGGGCGCCTTCCAGAACGGCCACCTCGGGGGCGGCGGTGGTGGTCAGCAGCTTGCCGCTCCAGCGCTTCGGGCCCTGTTCGAGAACGATGTCGGTGAAGGTGCCGCCGATGTCGGCAGCGAGCTTGAGAGGATGGGCCATGATGGCACGGCATTGCCGCAAGTGCCGGCGTTTGACAAGCTCAACCGCCTCGGCTTGAACAGGCTGCATGAGAGCCATGACATGAGCAAGATCACCATTCAGGACGTGGCCCGGCGGGCAGGCGTCAGTGTGGCCACCATCGACCGGGTCCTGAACCGCCGTCCGGGGGTGAAGGCCCTCACGGTGGAGAAGGTGGAAACCGCCATCCGCGAATTGAACTACCAGCCCGACCGCATCGCGGCGCGGCTGGCGCGGGGCAAGGACTACCGCTTCTGGTTCATCCTCCCGACGACGGCGGGCGAGTTCATGCAGTCCATCGCCGCCGAGGTTGAGGACGCGGCCCGGCGCATGGCGGCGGAACGGGTCACCATCATGGTGCGCAAGGTGGACGTCTTTGACGGTCCGCTGCTGGCGCAGGTGCTGGACGAGATGGGCGACGATGTGGATGGCGTGGCTGTTGTGGCGCTCGACCATCCGGCGGTGCGCGAGGCCATCAATGCGCTGGTGGCGCGGGGCAAAACCGTGGTGACGCTGGTGTCGGACGTGCCGGGCTCGAAGCGGACACATTTTGCCGGGATCGACAATTCTTCGGCGGGGCGCACGGCGGCGGGCCTGATGGGGCGCTTTTTGCGCGGGCAGACGGGCAAGATCGGGCTGTTTGCCGGATCGCTTTCGCTGCGCGACCATATCGAGCGGCAGTTTGGCTTCGAGCAGGTGATGGCGCATGAGTTTCCCGGCCTGCAAATCCTGCCGGTGCGGGAATCACGCGATGACGTGGAGCGCAGTGCCGAACTGACGGCGCAGCTGATCAAGGAACATCCGGATGTCATCGGCCTCTACAACGTCGGTGGCGGAACCAAAGGCATTGTCGCGGGGCTGGAAGCCTCGGGGCGGGCGGGGGATGTGGTGTTCATCGCCCACGAGGTGACGGAAGGCTCGCGCAAGGCGCTGATCCGCGGCACCATTGATGCCATCATCAACCAGGACGCCGGCCACGAGGTCCGTTCGGCGGTGCGCGTGCTGATTGCCAAGGCCGACAATGCGCCGCTGGTGGAAGCCCAGGAACGCATCCGCATCGACATCTTCATGCGCGACAACCTGCCCTGATCAGGACGATTGACTTTAGTCCTATTTTGTGATTTAAGGACGCGCATGTGGTTCATGTGCGTCCTTTTCTTCTTTTCAGAGCTTTTTCAGTCCGGCCTCGATCTGGGCGCGGCGGCCTTCCAGGAAGGGTGGAAGAGAGAGCGTCTCGCCCAGCGTCTCCATGGGCTCGTCGGCATGGAAGCCCGGCCCGTCGGTGGCGATCTCGAAGAGGATGCCGTTGGGCTCGCGGAAGTAGAGGCTCTTGAACCAGTAGCGGTCCACGGGACCGGAGTTGGGCACGCGAAGGGCGCGCAGGCGCTCGGCCCAGGCCGTGTAGTCCGCCATGGCCACGTTGAAGGCGACGTGGTGAACGCCGCCCGCACCCTGTTGCGCCGGGGGCAGGCCAGGTTCTTCCTGTACATGCAGTTCCGCAACCGGACCCTTGCCCTTCATCCAGTAGACATGGGTGTTGCCGTGGCCATTCTTGTAACTGGCGGCCTTGGTCATGCCCATGACCTTGGTCAGCACCAATTCTGTGGGCGCGATATCAGGCACGCTCAAGGTGATCGGGCCAAGGCCGTGAATCTGGTGTTCGGCCGGCACGCTGCTCTTGTCCCAGATTTCAAACGGGGTATCGCTTTCATCCGCCACAAGGCTCAGGCGCTGGCCTTCGAAATCCTCAAAATCCAACGTGATGCGGCCCAGTTTCTCGACAGGCTGTGTCAGGGTTATGCCATTGGCCGTGAGGCGGTCGGTCCAGTAGCTGAAGGCCTTCTCGCCCTTGACGCGAAAGCCGGTGCGGCAGATGGAATGGGTGCCGCGGCGTTCGCGCGGCGCGGGCCAGTCGAAGAAGGTGATATCGGTGCCGGGAGAGCCTTTGCCGTCGGCATAAAACAGGTGATAGGCGCTGACGTCATCCTGGTTCACGGACTTCTTCACAAGGCGCAGGCCAAGGACCTGGGTGTAGAAGGCGTGGTTGCGCGGCGCATCGGCGGTGACGGCGGTGAGATGGTGAAAACCGTTGAGCTGCATGGGAACTACTCCTGCGCCGCGAGAAAGCGGCCCATCAAGTTGAGATCGGTTTGTGTCAATCCGTGGCCAGCAGGCAAGACCTCGTGGCTGAGCTTTGCCCCGGCAAGGGCAAGGCAACTGGCGAGACGCTTCGCTCCGGCCAGTGGAATCATCGGATCATCCTGGCCTGACACCAGCAGAACAGGCGTGGCGCGGAGCGAGAAGGCCGGCATGTCCTGGAAGGGTGTCATGGCGCGCAGCAGTACCGCTCCGGCGAGAAGGTCAGGGTGCAGCGCCAGCAGGGCGGCCGCCATGTTGGCACCGTTGGAGAAGCCGAGCGCGATGGGCGGCGCAAGTGCTTCATGGGCACATGCCCCTTTCACGAAGGCTGCCAGTTCGGCGGCGCGGATGCGGATGTCCGCCTCGTCGAACTGGCCCTCGGCAAAGCGCCGGAAGAAGCGCGGCATGCCGTTCTCCAGCACCTTGCCGCGTGGCGAAATCAGCGTGCGGCCCGGAGCGACCGCTTCGGCAAGCCCGATGAGATCATGCTCGTTGCCGCCCGTGCCATGCAAGAGAAGCAATGGACGGGACGGGCTGGCGCCCTTGCGGATGACAAAATGAAAATCGGTCTGAAAATCCATGGCCTGCAAATAGGAGCAGGTGAATGGTAATTCAAGACATTACATTTCTGCGACGGGTTCCGGCTGGCCGTAGATGAAGCCTGTTCCGTCCAGCTTGTAGGCATCAGGGCGGAAATTGACCCGGCCGTCTTCAGTGGCCCAGGCCGTCAGGTACATGAAGCGCACATCGATGCGGCTTTTCACCGGCATGGCCAGGGTTTCCTGGCTGGCGGTGATCATTTCAAACTGGGCTTCGTCGAAACCGTCCTGTCCGGCCAGAATCCAGTCGACAAAGGGCCTGACCTGATCGACGCGCACACAGCCCGAGCTTTCGAAGCGCGCATTCTGGGCAAACAGTTCGCGGTGATTGGTGTCGTGCATGTACACCATGTGCTTGTTGGCGAAGTTGATCTTCACGGTGGCGAGCGAGTTGTGTTCGCCGGGCTCCTGGCGGAAATGGTAGCGGTCCGGCATGACGGAATACCAGTCGATGGTGCGCGGATCGACTTCCGGCCCGCCGACACCGTCGAAGACACGGATCTGCATCTGGTCGAGATAGCCCGGGTCCTCAAGGAACTTGGGCAGGAGGTCGCGCGCCACGATGGAGGCGGGCGCGTTCCAGTAGGGATTGAAGGTGACGTCGGTCACCTTGCTGGCCAGCGTGGGCGTGGGGCGTTCGAGCTTGCCGACAACCACGTTGTGGCGGGCAAAGACCACGCCATCTTCAACGGTTTCCAGCTGCACCGACGGAATGTTGACGAGGATGTTGCGCGACCCCAGGCCTTCGGCATAGGCCTGCACGCGGGGCAGGTTGTCCTGCAACTGGAACAGGCGGTGCTGGGCCGCGATGTTGATCGCCGCATAGGTCCGGCTGTCCACCTTGCCGGAGGTGTAGATGCCGTGGTTGTACTGGAATGATTTCAGGGCGCGCTGCAGGCTGTCGTCGAACCTGTCCGGCGCTGCGATGCCGAGATTGTCGAGTTCAAGATAGCCCTCGCGCACCAGCCGCTCGCGCAGCTTGATGACGGCCTTGGATTTCACGCCTTTTTCCAGCTTGGCATTGGGCAGGCGGGTCCAGCCGCCCTGGGCCACGATTTCCTCATACATGGCGATGGCGCCCTGCATGGCCTCGCCCGACCCTTGCGTGACCATGGCGGATTCATTGCGGTCAGCAACGATGCCGGTCCGGGTGGCGAGCTTGCCGTGGTTTGCCGAGGCTGCCGCCATGGCGGGGAGCGACGCCGTCTGCTCGCCCTGAGCCAATGCCGGTGACGCGAGGCTGGCGGCAAGGCCAGCCAGCAGGGAACGGCGGGAGAGCAGGGTGGCGGGCACGGTGGTCCTCGGAACGGTGTTGCTTGCGCCAACAGTCGCGCAAGATGGTGAATGAGGTCTTAAGTGCCCTGAGGTCAAGCGGCAGTTGCGCCGCTGCTCTCATCCATCAGCGGCACGTCGAGGAGTTCCTCGGGCTTGCGGCGGATGATGACGACGCGGGACTGCTTGGCCGGAGCTGCGGCAAGGGGGGAAACCTCGGCGGCAGGCGCGGGCGGAGTGGCAGGTTCGGAGCGTTTTTCAGGCTGCTGGGGCACGGATGCAGCAGGCGCATCAGCCGCAATGGCAGATGCGGGAGCCGCTGTCGGGGCCTCGCCTGCCTTGCGGATGACGAGCCTGGCACCCCGTTCCACGTCCGGGGCAGAGGGTTTGGCCTGCACTGCCGCTGGCGGGGACTGCGGGGCGGAGAGCCTCGGTTGCTCAAGGACATCTGAATCAGCTGAAACATATGGGACCGTTGCCTCACCTGCGGCGAAGTCCTGGTCAAGCTGGTCCACCAGCAACAGGGCGCGGCTGACGCCGGCATTGACCAGCGTGGCGCCCGGATCATTGGTGGTGAAGGCACTGCGGGCCATGTCCGCCAGCTTGGCGAAGAGGCGGCCTTCGTCGGATAGCTGCTGCCTGCCCTGGTCGAGGGCGGCGATTTCACGGCGGGCCGAAGCGATGGCCGTGCGGGCACGGGCGACGAGGGCTGCATCCAGGCCACCCTGGGCCTGGCTGGCAATCACGCTTTCAAGCTTGCTGATGGCGGAAAAGATGCTGGCCGTCTCGGACTTGCGCAGGCGCGCCTCGAATTCGGCGACAAACCAGCGGCCGCGTTCGGATTCCTGGACTGTTGCCAGCAGATCCTCGAATTTCAGAGACTGTTCCTGGGCCGGCATGACGCAACTCCACACACACACTGCGCCTGCAGGTTGATGCAGGGCTCACATGCGGGGATATTCGTGGAAAGTGGTGAATATTGGGTTTAGAGGCGCTCTCTCCCATGACAGCGCGCCGATTCAGTTTCCGTTTTTCGCTGGCCTATGCCCTGATGATGCTGGGCAGTGGCGTGCAGCTGCCGTTCCTGCCGCTGTGGCTGTCGGCCAAGGGGATCGATGCGGTGGGCATAGCCTTCATCGTGGCTGCCATGATGGCCATCCGCGTTGCATCGGCGCCGCTGTTTGCCTGGCTGGCGGATCACTTGCGGCTGCGGCGGCAGGTGATCCTCGGCTGTGCTGCCGGTGCCTTCGTTGCCTACAGCCTGCTCGGGGTGATGGACGGATTTTGGCCCATCACAGCCATGGCGCTTCTGGCGGCGTTCTTCTTTGCCCCCATCTTCCCCCTGTCGGAGAGCTACAGTGTCGATGCCAGCGCGGCGCTTGGTCTGGACTACGGGCGCATCCGGCTGTGGGCGTCGCTGAGCTTCCTGTCCGGGAGCCTGGGGGCGGGCATACTGCTCACCCATCTTGATGCTTTGGACACGGCATGGCTTTTGGCCGGATCGATCGGCTTGACTGTGGTCTCCGCGCTGTTGCTGCCGCCGGAGCCCGAGGCGCTGAAGCGGGTGAAACCGAAGGCCGCCTCGTCCATGGGCGCGGCACGCTTCCTGTTTGCCACCAGCTTTCCGGTTTTCCTGCTGGCTGCCGGGCTGGCGCAGGCCTCGCACGGCATGATGTACAGTTTCAGTTCGATGCACTGGCAATCCCTCGGCTTCAGCCCGTTCGTGATCGGCATGATGTGGACCGTTGCGGTGTTGACGGAAGTGCTGCTGCTGGCCTTCTCAAACCGGGTGATCGAACAGTTCGGGCCTGGCACGATTTTCCTGGTTGGCATCGCAGGCGGCATCCTGCGCTGGCTGCTTCTGGCCTTCGTGGAAGCGCTGCCGCTGCTGCTGCTGTTCCAGGTGCTGCATGCGGCTTCCTTCGCCATGACCCATCTCGGCACCATGCACATGATCCGGCTGATGGTGCCGGAGCGCCTGCGCAACCGGGCGCAGGCCTTGCACTCCGCCCTGTCTGGCGGCGTGCTCACCTCGGCGTCGATGTGGCTTTCGGGGCCGCTGTTCCACAACTTCGGCGCCAAGGCCTATCTCGTGATGTGCGCCTTTTCTGTCGCGGCGCTGCTGATTGCCCTGCCGCTCCTGCGCGTCAACCCCAGAGTGCGCGCGGCGGCGGAAGCATAGTGCTGCCCTCGAAGCGGATGCCCGGCTCCCGGTCCTTGCGGAGCAGGAGCGGGCCATCGAGGTCAACGACGCGGGCCATCTGGCCGATGAGCATGGCGGGCGCCATGGCAAGTGAAGTTGCCACCATGCAGCCGACCATGATGGTGAGGCCTTGCGCCTTAGCTTCGCGCGCCAGCGCCAGCGCCGGCGTGAGGCCGCCCGTCTTGTCGAGCTTGATGTTGATGGCATCATATTTGCCAGCAAGGTCCGGAAGGCTCTCAAGGCCGTGGGCTGATTCATCGGCGCAGATCAGGCAATCGCGCGCGAGGCCGGCGAGGGCGTCGTCGGCACCGGCGGGCAGGGGCTGTTCCACCAGTTCGACGCCCGTCTCGCGGCAGGCGCGCAACATGGCGGGCAGCACATCGGCAGACCAGCCTTCATTGGCATCGACGATGAGGCGCGTGTCCGGAACCGCGGCGCGGATGGCGTGCAGACGTCTTTCATCACCCGGCTTGCCAAGCTTGAGCTTCAGCAACGGACGCTTGGCCGCGGCGGCGGCGCGGGCCATCTCATCGGGATCACCCAGGCTGATGGTGTAGGCGGTGGTGAGCGGCGCTGGCGGATCAAGGCCCGCGAGCTGCCAGGCGGGCATGTTCTCGCGCTTGCAAGTCCAGTCCCACAGGGCGCAATCCAGCGCGTTGCGGGCGGCATGGGGCAGGGGTGCAGCGGCGATTGCCGCGAACGAAAGCATTGACGCGTCGAATGCCGCGAGCGCTTCCAGCACCTGCGGCACCGTTTCGTTGTAGCGCGGATAGGGCACGCATTCGCCCTGTCCGGTCATGCCATCTCTCTCCAGCGTCACCACGACGACATCGGCGTGGGTCTTGCTGCCGCGTGAAATCGTGAAGGGCTGGCCGAGCGGCCAGGACTCGTGCCTGGCCGTCATCGCGAATGGTGTTGTCATGCGCCGGGCACGCGGCCCGAGACTTCCGCCAGCATCAGGTAGACTTCCCCGTTCTGCGAAGCGAGGACATCGTCAATGGTGCCGCTGCCGCCCGGAAGTTCGGCCAGCGTGTCAAGCAGGCGCTCGAAGAGGCGGATGTAGCCGTTGATGCGGCTGCGCAGGAGACGCTCCTCGGCATAGCGTGCCGTCAGGTTCTTGACGTTGCGCTTGCCGCGGTTGTCGTGCAGGCGCTGGGTGTAGATGCCCTTTTCGCCTGCGCCGTAACGCTTCTCGAAATCACGTGGCAGGCCGCCGTCGATCGCTTCGACGATTTCGCGGGAGGCCCCGTGGAGCTTCTGCGTTGCCGTCGAAATCTCCTTGGCAATCGAGCCTGTTTCGGCGCGGGCAGGAGCGGAGGGCTTCGCCGGTGCACGCTGCGGCTTCTCACCGGCGAGGGCTTCAACGCTGGCCGCGATCTGCGCCATGGTGCCTTCGAGGCCCTGGTTGCGCGGTTCGCTGCGTTCAATCGCCCGCTCCGGGTTGGTTTTCAGGGCGCCGAGCGTTCCGGAGATGGGAGCGGAGAACGCGGCGCCCTCAGATTTTCCCGGCGAGGACCCGGAGGGTGTTCGCCCGCCGCCTCCATAGCTGGGTGTGTAGGATGAGGACGGGGTGGAGAAGTCCAGAGTTCCGCTCTGGCGGCGCACCACGTCCGAGAGCGCGTTGAGGGCGGCAATCTGGTCGGCAACCACGCGGCGCATTGCGTCGGCGTTGGAGCGTGTTTCCTCTGGGAGGTCGATCACCGCACGCTTCAGTTCGTTGCGAGCGGAGTCGATGTCCTTCACGACCTGCTGGGCGGTGATGCGCATGTCCTGGGCCGTCTGCTGGAAATCGCTGGCGGTGGAGGAGAGCATCTCGTTCATGCTGGATAGCGCACGCTCATGCTGCTCGCGCAACAGGCGGGCGGCCTGGTTGACCTGTCCGGCGGACGAGCCTTCGAGGCGCTTCAGTTCATCCTCGAGGCGTGAGATCGCCACGTTGGTCTGCTCGCTCACGATGCGGCTGATGTCGCGCGAGCGGCCTTCGGCGGCACTGAGCGACTCCTCGATCATGCCCATGTAGCTGGACATGACCTGGTCCACTTCGGCGGCGCGGCGCGAGGCTTCCGAGATGAGGTTGTCAAGCACTTCACGGCGGTTGGAGAGCATGCGCTCCATTTCGCCGTTGAACTTGTCGATGGAGCGGTCAACCAGCGAGGTGACGTCATCAAGGCGCTCGGAAATGCGCGTGCCCGTGACCTCCAGCTTGCCGGTCAACTGCATCGAAATGCTTTCGAGGCGCTGGTCGATGTCGCCGGCGGCCGAAGCCAGCTGGTCTGCCAGGTAGGTATTGGCCGTCTCGATGTGCTGCGAGAACTTGCGGTGGGCCTCGTCGATCTTGCCAGAGGACGTATCTGCCGCCGCCGTGAATTCGCTGGACGCGCGGTCGATGCGGTCGGTGAGGAGGCCTGTTTCCTGCTCGAAGCGGCCCTTGATCTCCATGGCGGTGTTGCCGAGGCCTTCGGCGAAGGCGCTCTGTGCCTTGCCAAAGGTCGATTCCATTTCACTGGAAGCCTGGTCAATGGTGTTGACAAAGCGGTCGGAACTGTTGGTGAGGCGGTTGGTGGCATCTGCCGTGACGCGCTCGAGATGGCCCGAGGCGATGTCGAAGCGTTCACCCAGGTCGCGGGCCGTTTCCGTGAGGTTGTCAGCCATGCGGTTGGTGTTGGTGGTAAAGAGATTGGTCAGGTCCGAGGTGGCCTGCTCAAGCTGGCCGCCGAGACGGGCTTCGGTGGCTTCCAGCAGGCTGCCGAGCTGGTTCGACGAGGCGTCAAGCTTGCTGGTGAGCGACAGCGTGACATCAGCCACGCGGCTGGTGACGACACCGGCCGTGGCGTCGATGTTCTCGTTGACGCGCAACGCCACGGATTCGAGCTGGTCGTTGATGTGCAGCGAGGTCTGCTCGAGGCGGCCGTAAAGCTGCATCGAAGTGTCCTTCAGGCGGTCGGTGAGGCTGCCGGCCTGGTCTTCCAGAACCTGGATCATGCCGTCGCGGGCAGTGCCCAGCTTGTCCATGAACTCGCCAGAGATCGAGATGAGGCGGTCGGTGACCGCGCCGCCCGAGGTTTCGATCGAGGCTGTGAGGGCAAGACCGGAGTCCTGCATCTGGCGGCTGACGATTCCGGAGGTTTCCTTGAGGTGGGCGGCAATCGTGCCGCTGGTGGTGACCAGCAGGTCGTTGACGTTGGCACCCGTGGACTGAAGCTGGTGCGAGGCAAGGTTCGTCACTTCGCTGATCTTCTGCGCAGTGGCACCCGACACATTGTCGAGCTTGCTGACGGCCAGCGCCAGGCTGTTGTCGAAGGTGCCCATGGCCTGGGTGAAGGCGCCGTTGAATGTCGTGGTCAGCGACTCGGTCGAGGTCTTGAGCGTGCCGGAGACGGCATTGGCGTGCTTCTCGATGTGGGCACCCAGCGCGGCGGCATGGTTGTCCATGCGGTCCAGGCTGTTGGCCACCGAGTTGGCCATGGAGGCGTTGACCTGTTCGCTGGCCTCCTTCATCGTCCCGACGAGGGTGTTGGAGTACTGGCTCACCTGCTGGCCAAAGGTTTCGGCCGTGCGATCGAGGCGGTCCATGGCGCCGTTGTATGTGGTTTCAAACGCCCCCGTGACGGCATAGGTCGAGTCCTTCAGCGCGGTCACGAATGTGTTGGTGTGGCTGTCGATCGTCGTGTTCAGGCCGGAGACGGTCCTGTCAAGCTTGCCGATGGCGTCACCATAATGCGTGGTGAAGCCTCCTGTCAGCTGTTCGCTGGCGCTGCGCAGGGTTTCAACAAGTGTCGTGGTCTGTTGATTGACGCTGCCGGAGAGTGTGCTCACGGCACCATCAAGCTTGCTGATGGCCTCGGAATATTGGCCCGTGAAGCTGCCGCTGAACTGATCGGCGGAGCTGCGCATGGTCTCCACCAGCGTTTCCGTGCGGTGGTCCATGTTGGCGGAGAGGGCGCTAACGGTGGTGTCGAGCTTTCCAATGGCCTGCGCGTAGCTGGAGTTGAAGCCACCGGTCAGTTCGACCGTTGCATCGCGCATGGCCTGCAGGAGGTTCTGGGCATGGCCGTCCACAGCACCCGTGAGGGCCGTGACCGACTTGTCGAAGCGTTCGATGGCACCGCCATAAGTGGAGTCGAACGTTCCCGTGAGGTCAGCCGAGGCTTCGCGCATGGCGGCCACGAAGGAATTTGCGTGGTCGTCGATGCGTTTGCCGATCTGGGCGGCGGAGTTGTCGAACTTGGAGATGGCGCTGCCGAAGGTCGCGTCGAAGGTGTTGGTGAGCGAATCGGTGGCGTTGCGCATCGTGTCCGAAATGGCATTGGCCTGGTCGGCGATGTGCGAGCTGAGGGCGGACGAGGCCTGTTCGATGCGCGTGGCGTAGTTGGCGCCAGAGGAGTCCAACTGGGAGAGGAACTGGTTGCCCGACTGGTCCAGACCCGCGAGAATCTGCGTGCCCGCCACATTGATGCGGTCGGCAAGACGGTTGGTGGCGTTGTCGAAATTTCCGGTGATCTGTGCCGCGGCCTGATCCACGAAGGTTGTGAGGTCGGTGCGCGACTGGGCCACGCGGTTGATGAAGTCAGCGGAGATGTTCTGCAGGCCCTGGGTGACCTGTGAGCGGCTGTCTTCGATCTTCTGCGTGGTATCGACGCCGGCGCGCTCGATGAGGCTCGCTATTTCGCTGGTCGTGGCCTTGAGATGGTAGCCGATGTTGTCGCTGATCGTGCCGACAGTCTGCTGGAGTTCTCCGGCTGCCAGTTTGATCTGGCTGGCGGAAGCTCCGCTCAGGCGTTCGATCGTGGCGCCCACGTCATTGTTGGCCATGGCGATCTGGTCGGCGCTCTGACGCATGAGCTGGATGAGGTTTGCCTCCATGCCCTTCACTTCGCCGCCGAACTTGCGGGACTCGCTGCCGAGCGTGTTGGCGGCGGCATTGAGGATCTGCACATAGTCCTGCAACTGGGTGGAGAAGCCGCGGAAGTCGTTGAGCAGCATTGTGGACATGCGCTCGAACTGGGAGGAGTGGCCACCGATTTCTTGACCGGCCATGGCGGCACGGGTGGAGACGTCTTCGATGGTGCGGGCCAGTTCAGTTGTGGATGACTTGAGGCCGTCCTCCAGGCGCGAGAACGTCGTGAGCGCGACGTTGATCACCTGTCCGAGGTTCTGCGTG
>CALMZX010000074.1 GCA_937870685.1 uncultured Alphaproteobacteria bacterium | reverse complement strand
AGGAAGGCCGGGCCTTTCGTTGTTTGGAGAAGACTATGTCTAAAATCGTGACGATCAAGGCTGCTTCGCGCAGCAAGGCAGGCAAGGGGGCCTCTCGTTCCGTCCGCCGTACCGGTGACATTCCGGGCGTGGTGTATGGTGACAAGCAGGACCCGCAGCTGATTTCGCTGACCTACAAGGCCGTGCACCCCCACGTCGAAACCGGCCGTTTCCTGTCCACCCTCGTTGACCTCGAAGTCGACGGCAAGACCATCCGCGCCATTCCGCGCGATGTGCAGTTCGAGCCGGTGAAGGACCGCATCATCCATGTGGACTTCCTGCGCCTCGGCAAGGACGCCCGCATCGTTGTTGAAATCCCGGTTCACTTCAAGAACCAGGAAGCGGCACCGGGCCTCAAGGCTGGCGGCACGCTCAACATCGTGTCGCACTCGGTCAACCTCTACTGCCCGGCCGACTTCATCCCCGACGACATCATGGTGGACCTCACCGGCATGCAGATCGGCCAGAACATCCATCTCTCGGACATCAAGCTGCCCGACCGCGTGACCTCCGCCACCCGCGAGAACGTGACCCTCGTCACGCTGTCGTCCAAGGCCAAGGAAGAGGAAGCTCCGGCGGAAGCCGTTGCTGCCGAAGTTCCGGCCACGGCCCAGAAGGCGCCAGCCGCCGCTCCGGGTGCTGCCGCTCCGGCCAAGGGTGCCGCCCCCGCCAAGGGTGCAGCACCTGCTGCCGCTGCCGCCGCGCCGAAGAAGAAGTAACGCAACGTTTCGGGCCGGGAGGCGCCCATGTTCCTGTTCGCAGGCCTTGGCAACCCCGGCACGAAATATGCCCACAACCGGCACAACATCGGATTCATGGCGGTGGACGAGATTGTCCGCCGCCATTCCTTTTCGCCCTGGCGCAAGAAGTTCCAGTCCGAGATGTCGGAAGGCACGCTTGCCGGTGAAAAGGTGCTGGTGCTGAAGCCGCAGACCTACATGAACGAGAGCGGCCGCGCCGTGGGCGAAGCCGTGCGCTTCCACAACATTCCTCTGTCACAGGTTTATGTCTTCTACGACGAGCTTGACCTTGATCCGGGCAAGCTGCGCGTGAAGACGGGCGGCGGCGCTGCGGGCCACAATGGCATCCGCTCGATCTCGGCCCATATCGGCCCGGACTACAAGCGCGTGCGCCTCGGCATTGGCCATCCCGGCGTGAAGGAACTGGTGCAACCCCATGTGCTGGGCGACTTCGCCAAACAGGACCGCGAGTGGCTCAAACTGCTGCTCGAGAGCGTCGCCGACAATGCGGGCATGCTGGCTGAGGGCCAGGACGAGAAATACCAGAGCAAGGTGCATTTGGCCGTCTATCCGCCACGGCCCAACGCGCCAAGGAAGGCGGAGTAGGGGACGGACGCCCCGTCACGCTGAATATTCCAGGCGTCACGAGTTCCACCATTTGACCGACGTCAAGGTTGCGGCTAGTGCTTTCCGGTAGCAAAGCCAAAACCCCAATGGTTTGAAGGGTTTGCGGGAACAAGTGAAGTTACAGATGGGGCGTCTGCGGGTTTCGGTCATACGCATGGTTGTGGTGGCGCTTTACGTGCTCACCTCTTCCCTGCTTGGCTTTGCCCACCAGCCCGCGTCGCTCTCCCTCGCCAAGAACCTGCCTGCCGAATTCATGTTGCCCGATGGCAGCTATCCCGACATTTGCGGGCCGGACATGGATACGGGCGGGGCAGCCAAGGCACCCCTGGTTTGTGACGCCTGCATCATCACCGCAGGCAACATGCTGCCGGCAGCGCCACCTGCGCTGGCCACTCCATGCCGCTTCGTCCCCATCCTGTTCCAGAGTGCAGGTACGGCACCGCCGCCTGCCGCCGCGGCCGCCCGGCCCCGGTCCCGCGGCCCTCCATCACACGCCTGATCATCTGACGTGAACCCCGGCAGCTTTGCCTGCCGGACCCCATGTGCGCAATCCGCCGAGGATTGCAGGATTTCGTGCTGTGAAACCGGACAAGGGACCGGATGCCCCTGCGGGCATTCGGCCAGACAAGCCAACAGAGATCGTGTTTGCCGCGCGCAGGCAAACCACCACCGAAACGCCTTCGGTGGTGGCGTTGGCGGCTGTTCCGGCGCGGGCGCAGGCAACAGGCAGGACAGAGGCCGAAGGTCACTCCGCTACCGTTCTTGTTTTCCCGGGCCGGTTCCAGCCGGGGCAGGGCGATGGCCGCGCCGACAGGTTGGGCGCGCATGTTCCGACGCGCGCGACCGAGGATGCGGACATGCCCGCATGGACCATCGTTCCGGACCTTCTCGCCCGGTTGCCGCTTGCGCGAACGATGCCGGTGATGTGGCGGCACGCGCTCGCTGCGGCAGCACTGCTGGCGGCTTTCGCCGTCTTTGTTGCGAGCGTGCTGCCAGGGGTTTTCTGGGCACCACCGGGAGAACCTGCCGAGCAAGCCGATTTCATCATGGTGGAACTGGTGACAGTTCCGCTGGAAGTCCCGGCAAGCGCGCCTGTTCCATCCCCACCTGACGCCGCCGCGCCGGAACCGGAAACCCTGCCAGAGCCAGAGCCGGAGGCTGAGCCAGAGCCTCCGCCGCCAACAGAACCGCCGCCCGCCCCGGAAGTACCGCCCCCGCCGCAAATCGCGCGCCCGCCGGAACCGGTTGAATTGCCACCTCAGGTCACTCCGCCTCCGCCGCCTCAAGCCATTGAGCCGTTGCCGCCTGCCGCTCCGGAAGAGAAGGCCGAGCTTGTCTTGCCTGCACCTCCGCCGCCAGAAGCCAAGGTGGAACCGGCGCTGCCACAGGCAAAGCTGTCGGCAGTGGAACCGCGAAAGCAAACCGTTCCGCCAGTTGTCGTGAAACCTGCCGCAAAAGTCACCCAGCGGCCAAAGACGCCGCAAGCCAGACCTGCAAGCCGCAAGTCCTCCCAGAAAGCGAAGCGGGAGTCACTGGCCGGGAAGGCGACCGCGGCACGGTCAACGCAACAGGGCGCCACGGCGCGCAAGGCCAAAGCCGGGGCGGGCGGCAACAGCACACGCTCGCCGCAGGCCATACAGCGCTACATCGCGCAGGTCCGCAGCGTGGTGATGCGGCGGATGCCACGCGGCGGTGCCGCCGGAAAATACACGGTCTCGCTCTCCATCGGGGCGGGGGGACGCGTGAACAGTGTCTCCGTCTCCGGTTCGGGGGCGGCCAAGGCCAGAATTTCAGCAGCCATGCGCGGCGGTTTTCCGTCGCCACCTCTCGGCGTGCCGGTCCCTTTCCGGGTTTCGGTGCCGGTGAGTTTCGTCAACGGGGGATGACCATGACCACACCCGGATGACGCCCGCGCCACACCACACCACAAGAACAGAAAACAGAGAGAGCAACACATGACAAGAAACAGAATTCGCAGCGCAGCGCTGGCCGGCATCGGCCTCGCTGCCATGGCGGTGACGACAGGCCCGATGGCTGTCGCGCAGGACTCCTACACAGCCGCACCCATCGTCATCTACAATGATGACGGCGAGGCCGTGGTCGTGACCGGAGGCATGTCCATCAGCCCGGCCTGGCTGAAGAAGAACAAGATTTCCAACGCGTCCGCCGCGGCCTTGCTCAGGAATGTGCCGGGCATGCAGTTGCAGGGGGCAGGCGGTGTCTCGCAGATGCCGGTGCTGCGCGGCCTCGCGGACGACCGTTTGAAACAGAGCGTCAACGGCGCGCAGGTGACCTCGGCCTGCGCCAATCACATGAACCCGCCGCTCTCCTATGCCGCCGCCAGCCAGGTGGAAAGCGTGCAGGTCAATCTGCCGGTGTCTTCAGTCGAAAAAGGTGGCGACAACATCGGCGGATCAGTTGAGGTCGTGACCCTCAAGCCCAGGTTCGGCGCCGCTCCGGTGGCTGCCGGGGGCAAGACGTCTTCCGAAAAGAAATCCGCAGCGGGGACGGCCGCGACCGACAACCAGTATTCGGGTGAATTGTCCGCTGCATACCGCAGCAATGGCAAGGGAATCTCGGTTGGCGGCAAGACCGAAATCCACAACGACAACCTGAGCCTTTCCTATGCGGGGAACTGGTCACGCAGTGACAATCTCAACGACGGCCACGGCAACAAGATCAAATCCACCGAGTACGAAAGCCAGAACCACGAGGCGGCGCTGGGGATCAAGTCGGACATGGGTGAAACCGTGTTCCGCGGCCACTACCAGCACATTCCCTACCAGGGCTACCCGAACCAGTACATGGACATGGTCAACAATGATGCCTGGGGCGTCAGCGTGGAGCAAAAGCTGGACTATGACTGGGGCAAGCTGGAAGCGCAGGCCTATTTCAACGACGTGCGCCACTCCATGAACTTCCTTGCCGACAAACTGCCTGCCAACATGCCCATGGAGACAGACGGACAGGACTTCGGTTACAGCCTGAAGGGCGAAACGCAGGTTTCCGCGGGCACCACCTTGCGGATCGGCAACGAGCTTCACCGCCAGTTGCTGGACGAATGGTGGCCGCCAGTGACGGGCATGGCAGGCATGTGCTGCAACGACTACTGGCTGATCAACGATGGCGAACGCACGCGCCTTGGCACCTATGCCGAGATCGAACAGCAGCTGTCGGAAACCGTCGCCGCGATCGTCGGCATCCGCAACGACATCGTCTGGATGGATACCGGAAATGTGCAGGGCTACAACACCAACATGCCGCCTGCCATGGGATCCGGCTATGTGGCCGACGCCAACGCCTTCAATGCCGCGAACCATTCCAAGCGTGACGTGAACTTCGATGCCACGGCCATGCTGAAGTTTGATCCGCAAGCCGGGCAGCACTTTGAGTTTGGCTATGCACGAAAGACGCGCTCGCCCAACTTCTACGAACGCTATGCCTGGAGCGCCTCACCTGCCTTCAATCCATCCAAGATGGCCATGCGCATGATCGGCTGGTTCGGTGATGCCAATGGCTACGCCGGAAACCTGGCGCTCGACCCGGAAGTGGCGCACCACTTTTCCGCCACCGCGCGGATCGGCGATCCTGAGGGCAAGTCATGGGAACTGTCGGTTTCTCCGTACTACGCCTACGTCAATGACTACATCGGCGTGGAACAGCTTCCCGGCTCTCCGGCGACGGGCGCAACCTACCTGCGCTTTGTCAACCAGGATGCCGAGTTTTTCGGCTTTGATGCGGCGGGTCATGTGATGGTGGTCGAGGACAGCGCCTATGGCAGCTTCGATCTCGGCGCCAAGCTGTCCTATGTCCGTGGCAAGAACAAGGATACAGGCGGCGATCTCTACCACATGATGCCGTTCAATGCCGAACTGGAACTGGAACACAAGCTGGGCGGTTGGACCAACACTTTCGGCGTGCGCATGGTCACCTCCAAGACGAAAGTGGACGCGGTGCGCCGTGAACCGAAGACCGACTCTTTTGTGACCGCCAATTTCCAGACCAGCTATGAGTGGGAGAACCTGCGCTTCGATGCAGGCGTCGAGAACATCTTCGACACCTACTTTGAGGAACCGCTGGACGGGGTGGATGCCCTCGCCATGCGGAAGAGCGGGTTCTCTGGTGCACAAGTGCCAGTGGCAGCGCCAGGCCGGACGTTCTTCGCGGGACTGACCATCAAGTTCTGACAACACCCGACGGACACGGGGACACTCCCCGTGTCCATACGCCTGGAAACCGCTGTTCCATTTCCCCCTTGCTTCTCCGCCCTTGCCGTTGCAGGAACCCCGGCAACTGACTGATTGAATCAAGGACTTCGACCGATGGGTTTCAAATGTGGCATTGTGGGTTTGCCGAATGTGGGCAAATCAACGCTGTTCAACGCGCTGACGCAGACCTCTGCCG